>JANOKE010000055.1:0-5976 GCA_031419135.1 Gemmatimonadaceae bacterium | reverse complement strand
TCACTCGCTCACCCCGAACAGCGCGGCAATCTCGGCGTCACCCATGCGATCAAAGTCCTTGGGCACGACAATCTCGCCAGCAAGAAAGCCCACGCGCTGCGGCACATCCGGCGCGTCCAGCCCGGCGACCTTGACCAAGGGTTTGCCGGCCTTGGCGATCACGAAGGCTTCGCCCTTGACGGCCTGATCGACGAGCTTGGACAGCTGCGTTTTGGCCTCGTGGATGTTGACGGTGATCATGATTTGTGGACTAAGGGTAGTAGACTAAGTCTAACTATTCGCGGCGCCGGATCAAGCGGCGGGGGCTAGGCCGGGCTAGGCCAAATCTCCTGTATTGTAGTGTATATTTAAGCTTATTCAAGCACTCTTGGAGGTTTTCAGTGGATATACCAGCTATTTTTGATCAGACGCCGACAACCATACTCGCAGCCGTCAGCGAGCGAGCCAGGACTCGGCGCCTCGCGTCGGGACTGACGCAGGACGAGCTCTCGCAGAAAGCCGGGGTGAGTCTCGACGTGGTGAAGCGATTGGAGTCGAGCGGTCGCATCAGCCTTGAGACGCTGGCGCGTATCGCGATTGCACTCGACGCGAGCGCACCGCTCATGGCCATGTTCCCCGAGCCCGCCGCGCGCAGCATCGATGAACTTGAGGCGCAAGCAATTGGTCGCGGACGCGTGTATGGGAAACGTCGAGACGCGGGCGTCTCGCGGGGCCCAAGGCCGCGCATCGAATCGTCACCGCGCGACGACGAGCCGTCGCGATAATGCCAGCGCGCACACGCCGTCGAGCCACGTCGTCGACACCGATTCGTCGCCTCGAAGTGTGCCTCGCGTTTGGCACCGACAGTGCCGGCACACCGATCAGCGAACGTCGACTTGGTACGCTCGCGGAATCGGGCGCGCGCGTCTACTTCGAGTATCACGAGCGCTTTCTCGGCAGCCCGCTCGACGTCTCGCCGCTGCGCGCGCCCGTGAAGGCGGGTCTGATTGAACACCCACATCGAGACTTTGATCGGCTGCCCGGACTTATTGCTGACAGCGCGCCGGATGGCTGGGGTCGCACAATCCAAGACCGCGCCTTCGCGCAGCTCGGCGTCGGTCGCGAGCGCATCACCATCCTCGATCGGCTCGCCGCGCTGGGCGCTGCAGGCATGGGAGCACTCACCTTTCGGCCAGGCATTGCACTGGGCGATGAGGCAGCCGTCGACACGTCTCGGTGGCCACTCGATCTCGAACGCGTCGCTGCACAGGCCGTCCGCGTGTACAACGGAAGTGCCGAAACGTTACTGCCGACCCTTCGACTCGGCGGCGGCTCGTCCGGTGGCGCGCGACCGAAAGTCCTGGCTGGACTCGCCGAACGTGCATCCGGTCGCATCGATCTGATCGCGGGCGTCACCGCATCAGTCGTCGACGGGCGAACGCCGGCGCTCCCGTCAGACTTCGTGCCGTATCTCATCAAGTTCGGTGCGGGTGACGACGCGCTCCGCTTCGGCAAGGATGTCGGTGCCGTTGAGCAGGCCTACGCCGAGATGGCGCGCGCGGCAGGCATCGACATGCCCATCACGCGACTCCTCACCGCGAGTGACGGCGAGCGCCACTTCGCCATTCAACGATTCGACCGGTTTGGCCCCGGCGGCATCGGACGGCTGCACATGCATACGGTTGGGGGCTTGCTCCACGCCAGTTTCCGCGAGCCCAGCCTCGACTATCGACAGATCCTCCAGCTTGGCGCGCGGCTTACGCGCGATGTCCGCACACAACTCGAGATCCTGCGCCGCGCCGCGTTCAATGTGTTCACGCATAATCGCGACGATCATGCGCGCAACTTCGCGTTCCTCATGGACAGCACCGGGCGTTGGCGTTTCTCACCAGCATACGACCTCACCTTCAGCGATGGCATCAACGGGCACCACACCACCAGCGTGGCCGACGAAACGCATGCGCCAACGCGGGCGCACCTCGAGCAACTCGCGTCCGAGATGGATTTGCCGCGGAGTGATGCGCGCTCCACGATAGATCAGGTGATTGACGTCGTAGGGCAATGGCGTGCCGTGGCGACGTCACTCGCGATTGCGCCGGGCGTGATGGCGGAGTTGGAACGGGTGTTCAGTGAGCGGCGCGCGTCTTCATCACGGTGACGCTGGCAACTGGCGGTTGACGTTCGAGTTCCGCGACGGACATGTCCACATCATCGACTACGAGGATTATCACTGATGCGCATGCACAATCCGCCGCATCCCGGCGCGTTTTCTTACCGAGGTCTATCTCGAGCCCCATGGCCTGAGCGGACGTGAACTCGCTGCCAACCTCGGTGTCGCCGCGTCAACGCTGAATCGCGTACTGCGCGGCGTGAGCGGCATTAGCCCAGACATGGCGTTGCGTCTCTCCATCGCGGTGGGACGTTCGGCCGGAAAGTTGGCTGTCCATGCAAGCCCTGCGGGGCTTCAGGCGGTCGCGGAATCGCTCGAGTTGCCCGACGACGACGGCCGCGCTATCGCGTGCCCCGGCGTTCGTATCATCAAGCGCGTGCACAATTTCCTGCGCCGTCTGCGGCCGGTCGGCGGCACTCTTGGCCAGGCACCGCTGCACCAGCTGCGCGAGCGCGGGCGGCGTGGATTGGCGGATCTGTTCCACGGGCGCCGGCGTCTCCGTCATGTGCGCGGCCATCGTCGCGTGCGGCGACCGCCCGGCGAACGGATGGTGACCGGCCAACATTTCGTACGCCACCACGCCGAGCGCGTAGATGTCCGCGCGATGATCCGTGCGTGCGTCGCCGGCGGCTTGCTCGGGTGCCATGTACGCGGGCGTCCCCAAAGCCATGCCCACTGACGTCAGCGACGACCCCGGATTCGTCTGCGACGCTTCGATCGCTTTCGCCACGCCGAAGTCGGCGACCGTCGCGCTGCCATCGGCGAGCAGGATGTTCTCCGGCTTGATGTCGCGATGCACAACGCCCTTCGCGTGCGCATACGCCAGCGCGCTTGCGACGTCGCGCAGCGTGCGCACGGCCTCGGCCACCGGCAATTCGCCGCGGCCCAACCGCGCGCGCAGCGACTCGCCCTCCACATACGGCATCGAGAACCACGGCAGGCCGTTCGCCTCACCGGCCGAAAGCAGCGGGACGATGTGCGCATGCTGCAGCCGCGCGGCGAGCGAGATCTCGCGCTTGAAGCGGTCCACCGAGACGCCGCCGGCAAGATCGGGCTGCAGGATCTTGAGCACGACGCGCCGGTCGAGTGCGGTTTCGGTGGAGAGAAACACGCGCGACATGCCACCGCCGCCGAGTTCGCGGTCGACGCGGTAGGTCTCGCCCAGCGCCTGCTGCAACTGGTCGCGAACGGGATCCATAGGCGCGGGTCGAGGAGAGCACTTCTGCGAGGATACTCACCGGCGGAGTATGCGGAAGTATAGGGCGTGAGCGCTGGCCCTGCGAGCGATCGGGCGCGCGCGACCGCGCCTTCGGTCTTTGATGGCTGCTATCGTTCAGGCGGTTCCCTCGAGACGTCGTAACTTGATTTGCACTCTTGGTGGAATGCAGCAAGATTTTGATCGTCGACCACGGAGAAATACATGCGCACATACACGGCAGTCATTGAACGGGACCAAACCACTGGCTTGTATGTTGGGTATGTCCCCGGATGGGCGGGCGCGCATTCTCAGGGCGAGACTTTGGACGAGCTTCGCGCCAACCTGCACGAGGTCATGCAGATGTTGCTTGAGGATGGAGACCCCGCGTTGAGCGCTGAATTCGTCGGGACGCAAACGCTGGAAGTTGCGTAGGAATGGGTCGCGTTCCGCCACTGCGACCGCGCGAGGTCATTGCCGTGCTGACGGCACTCGGGTTCGGCGCGGTGTCGCCCAGCACTACTCGATGCACACCAACTCGCTGAACGGCAGCACCTCCGTATTCGAAGACAGCGCATATCGCCGAGTTCCGGGATACACTACCCACAGGTGGTCAAGCTTGAGGTCCTCGAGCGCCACGTGCATTCCCCGCGTCATGCGGGGCGCGTCATGGCGCTTGATTTCGACGCCGATGCGGCGCCCGTTGTGGAGAAGAAATAGATCGAGTTCCGAACCACTGTGCACATTGTAGAAGTAGGCTTCCGCGCTTCGCAGACGCCCCAGCAGTTCCTCGATGACGAAACCCTCCCACGACGCTCCAAGCTTGGGGTGGTGAAGCAGGTCGCGCATATCGCGAATGCGGTGCTGCCAGTGAAGGATTCCCGTATCGCGAAGGTATATCTTCGGACTCTTGACGATGCGTTTGCCAACATTTGCAAACCACGGCTGGAGCCGACGGACCATGAAGGTTTGCTCCAGCGCATCCAGATAGCGGTTCACCGTTTTCGGGCTGAGCCCCATTGCGCCAGCGACCTCAGAGGCGTTCCACAACTGTCCATGATAGTGCGCGAGCATGGTCCAAAAGCGGCCCATCGCCGCTGGCGTGAAGCCGAAGCCAAGCAGTCGCAGATCACGCTCCACGAAGGTGCGCGTGAACTGTTCGCGCCAGCTCACGCTGTTCTCCTCGGACGTGGCGAGGAAGGAACGTGGAAAATTTCCGCGCAGCCACAGTCGGTCCTGCTCACTAACACCGACCTCACTGGTGGAAAAGCCGGTCACGTCGATGACCTCCACGCGTCCCGCAAGCGACTCGTTACTTTGTCGTCTCAACTCAGGTGAGGCGCTGCCCAACAAGAGGAACTTGGCTGGCGCCGCGACGCGATCGGCGAGCACGCGCAAGACCGGGAACAGCTGCGACGCCCGCTGCGCCTCGTCGATGACAACCAGTCCGCGCAGGCCACCGAGTGCCAGTAACGGCTGCTCCAGCAGCGCTACGGTCGCGGGGTCCTCCAGGTCGAAGTACGTCACCGGCCCGTCTGTGACGATTTGTCGAGCCAGCGTGCTTTTGCCGACCTGACGCGCGCCCACCAGCATGGCGATCGGGTTACGGCTTAGTGCCGTTCGAATGCGTTCTTGGTACTCCTGCCTCAGAATCATAGTCGAATTCTAGGACATCAGGTCCTAATTTTCAAGTATTAATGTTGTCCAGATCCCCGCGCTGCCACATACGGCGATCTGCCCGGTGATGGCCAAGGAGCAAGAGGGCCGCTGCGATGCCGGCGTACATGAGTCCCGAGCAGGCCGCGGGGGAGCGCGAGCTGGGGCCTTCGTCCGACGTCTACGCGCTGGCGTCGATCCTCTACGAGTTGCTCACGGGGGAGATGCCCTTCACCGGCGCAACCGTGCAGGCCATCCTCGTCAAGCGCCTCACGCAGGACGCGCCGCGCGCCCGCGCGCGACGTGGCGACATACCGATGGCCTGCGATGCCGCGATTGCCCGGGCACTGGCGCGTGAGCCGCGAGAGCGATTTGCGACGGCGGCGGCGTTCGCCGACGCGCTCGTGGAGCGGGCGGTCGCGGCACCGCGCGCGGGTGAACGGTCGATCGCCGTGCTGCCGTTCGCGAACCTCAGCACCGACGCCGAAAACGGCTACTTCTCCGACGGCCTCACGGAAGAAGTGATCACCACGCTCTCCAAAGTCGGCACACTGCGCGTCATCTCGCGCGGCACGATGATGAAGTTTCGTGACGGCTCGCGCGGCGCCACCGACGTCGCACGCGAACTCGGTGTCACGCACGCGCTCGAAGGCACCGTGCGCAAGGCGGGCAACCGTCTGCGCATCACCGCCGCGCTGGTCGCTGCCGACAGCGACGTGTCGCTGTGGACCGAACGCTTCGATGGCGTGCTCGACGACGTGTTCGACATACAGGACCGCGTGGCCGCGGCGGTGGTCCAGGCGCTGGACTTGGTGCTCACGCCAGAGGAATCGCTGCGACTCGCCGAGCGCCCGCTTGACAACGCCGAGGCGTACGATCGCTACCTGCGGGCGCGGCAGGCACTCAACGAGTTCTCCCTCACTGGAGTGGAGCGGGCCTTCGGCTATCTGGAAGACGCCCTCGCCCTCGCCCCCGA
>JANOKE010000054.1:0-8638 GCA_031419135.1 Gemmatimonadaceae bacterium | reverse complement strand
CAATGGCGCCAGCGGTCGCGAACTGCTCACACGCGCCGGTCTCGACCCCGACGATGCACGCGTGCGCGTGCTCGCCGATGTCGTCGAAGGGCTGCATCAGTTGCCACGACATCGTTCCATCCATGTGGGCGGCATGATCCTGACGGCAGAGCCACTGGGTTCCATCGTGCCCATCGAACCCGCGTCCATGCCCGGTCGCACCGTCATTCAGTGGGAGAAAGACGATCTCGATCCCACCGGACTGGTGAAGATCGATCTGCTGGGACTGGGCATGCTGACCGTCGTGCAGGATTGTCTCCTGTACATCCGGCATACGCGTGGGGTGACGATCGACCTGGGTCAACTCGACATGACCGATCAGGCGGTATACGACGTGATGTGCGCGGCGGACACCGTGGGCGTGTTTCAGATCGAGAGTCGCGCGCAGATGAATACGCTGCCGCGTCTTCGGCCGCGCTGCTTCTACGATCTCGTGGTGGAAGTCGCGCTCATTCGTCCCGGGCCCATTCAAGGTGAGATGGTGCATCCGTATCTGCGCCGTCGTGCCGGCACCGAGCCCGTCACGTATCCGCATCCGTCGCTCGAGCCCGTGCTCAAGCGCACGATGGGGGTGCCGCTGTTTCAGGAGCAGGGGATGCAGGTGGCCATCGTGGCGGCCGGGTTCACCCCCAGTCAGGCCGACCAACTGCGACGTGCCATGGGGCACAAGCGTTCGTACGAACGCATGGCCGCCATCTGCGAAGATCTCATCGCCGGGATGGCGCGCAATGGGATTCCGGAAGACGTGGGCCGTCGCATTTACAACCAGATCAACGCGTTTGCCGATTACGGTTTTCCGGAGAGTCATGCGGCGAGCTTCGCATTGATCGTGTACGCCACGGCGTATCTGCGGCACTACTACGCGCCCGAGTATTGCGCAGCGATTCTCAACGCGCAGCCCATGGGGTTTTACTCACCGGGCACGCTGGTGGAAGATGCCAAACGACACGGCGTGGAAGTGCATCCTGTCGATCTCACCCGATCGTCGTGGGATCACACGCTGGAGCTGGGAGACGGGAGAGTGCTGGTGCCCAACGACGGGCGAGTGGCGTGGGGACCGCCTGCGCCGAGTGCCTCAGAGAACAGTACCGTCACGGTGCGACTCGGCGTACGCCTCGTGCGCGGATTGGGCGCGAAGGCGCGTCGTGCCCTCGAAGCCGCGCTGCATGACGGACCATTCGTGAGCGTTGAAGACGCCGTGCGTCGCGTCACACTCGACAAAACGTCATGGCGTCGTCTCGCCGAAGCCGGGGCGTTCGACAGCATGTTCACGCACGAAGTGCCCGAACGTCGGCGACGCGTGGCGTTGTGGGACGTGATGGCCGCCACCCGCGGACCACAGTTCCCGCTGGCCCCAATGCCGATATCGACGCCACCGATACAACTGCCGGCGTTCCAACCCATCGAACTCACCGAGGCCGACTATCGCATGACCGGACTGTCGCTGGCCGGACATCCCATGTCGCATCTGCGCGAAATCCTCGCCCCGAATGGCGTGCTGTCGTCGCGTCAGGCCCAGCAGGATGGGCGCGATGGACAAGCCGTGGCGGTGGCGGGACTGGTGATCTGCCGCCAGCGCCCCGGCACCGCCAAAGGGTTTGCCTTTCTCACACTCGAAGACGAGACCGGCATGATCAATGTCGTTGTCACGCCCGATCGATTCGAACGGCATGCCGTGCTCATCTCCACATCACCGTTGCTGCTTATCCGCGGCGTGCTGCAGGTGGAGCAACAGGTGGTGAACGTGCGGGCCAGGCAGTTCAAGGCACTGCAGTTGGGCGGTGGTGAGCAGCATGCCAAGGGGCGGGACTACCACTGAGCCTACTTCACCGTTATCTGCGTCATCATCCCGTGCTCGACATGCAGCTTGCCGTCCTTCGCATCGGGAAGAAAGCAGTACAGGCCATACTCGCCTGGCTCGAGATCCACCGACAGGTACACGACACCGCCCCTGGCCATGCCTGAAATGCCACCGATCGGCTTACCCGGTGGCGGACCTTGCTGCTTCTCGATCCATTTGGCGAGATCGACCGCTTTCTTGCCCGGTGCCAACTGTGCGATGAACATCTCGTGCGCCTGAACAGCGTCATTCTCGATCCGGATCACGTGCTTGCCGGCCGTGATCGCCGGCGTCACCGCCCACGCGTAGTCGGTCATGCGCACGGTGATGTCGGCCGTTGGTGCCGCGGCGCTGGTGCCTGTGGCGGGAACAACCGTGAGCGCTTTCACCATTCCCTTCATCGCGTGCGGGACCAGATCGGCGCCAGGAATGAAGCAGACGAGCACATAGTTGCCCGGAGCCAGCTCTTCAGTGATGCTCTGCTCGCCACCGGGGACGGGCGAATTGGGGCCGGCGACCTCGTGCACCCATGGCGGCGGTGGCGAATCGGGTTTCATCTGCTTGAGCCCTTCCATGAACTCGACGGCCGTGTGCCCATCATCGAGTTTCAGCAACTGCACATGGTGCAGATCGGGTCCCTGATTCACGAGCCGCAGCGTCACCATGCCCGAGGTGATCGTGTCGGGCGCGTCGTACGAAAAGTCCTTCGCCGTGATCGTGAACACGGCAGGCGTGACGGCGGCCGCTGGCGTCGCAGCTATCGCAGACGTGTCGGTGGCTGGCGTGTCGCCCGCCTTGCCGACACACGCCGCGAGTACGATGGCGGCAGAGCCGGCGAGCGCAATACGCAGGTGCATGGGAGTCTCTCTCGATGAAGGAACGTCGCGCGACCACGATGCGAAAGCACCGAAGGCGTGTAGAGTAGCATTTGATGCTGCAGCCAGCGACGCGCTTTCGCAAGCAGTCCTGAGCATGGAGCAGCCCCGCGTGTCTTTCGGCGCAAATCCCGCCGTGCGACTGTACCTCACGGAAGAGGGGCTGGGCGCGCATACTCAAGAAGGCGCCCGACTCTCCAACGGTGCCGCCGCTGGCGATCGCCTACTGACACCCTCACGCTCATCCCCTCGACCCCCCCGAAGGAGCGCGTCATGACTGAACTGTCCGCGTTGTGGATGCCCATCCTGTTGTCCGCGGTACTGGTGTTCCTGGCGAGCTCCGTCATTCATATGGCCTCGCCGTGGCACAAGTCCGACTACCCGAAGTATGCCAATGAAGACAAGGTGCTGGATGCGTTGCGTCCACTGGCCATGCCCCCGGGCGACTACTTTATGCCGCGCCCGCAAAGCACCAAGGAAATGGGCTCGCCCGAGTTCATTGCCAGGATGAACAAAGGTCCAGTCGTGCTGATGACGGTGATGCCAAACGGTGTCATGAGCATGTCCCGCAATCTGTCGCTCTGGTTCATCTACACCATCGTGATGGCGTTTTTCGCGGCCTACGTCGCCAGTCGCGCGCTCGGTTCCGGTGCGACCTATCTGCAGGTTTTCCGCTTCGTCGGCGTTACTGTGTTTCTCGGCTACGCGGCGGCACTTTGGCACGTGTCGATCTGGTATCGCCGCGCGTGGAGTCTCACCATCAAGGCCACGGTTGACGCACTGATCTACGCGTGCCTGATGGCCGGTGCGTTCGGCTGGCTCTGGCCGAGGTAGCCTTGCGCGCCAACACTTCCCACGTTGGCGATCCTGGTCGGAACGAGGGGTGAGGGCCGGAGGGGTGAGCAGCAGAAGGGTTGAGCGCTGGAGCACCCGTCGTCAAGGCGTCACAGAGGATTGGCCTGCCCCTCGTGCGCGCGGCGACATCGCGCACGCACGCCAGTGAGTGCATTTTTGGCACACGACCCATTCCCGGAGTTCGCATGACACCGCAGGACGCTGAAACGATCGTGGCGATTGCCGCGCTCGCTGCGCAGGCTGATGGTCAACAGGACGCGGCCGAACGCACCCGCATCGCCGAAACGGCTTCAGGGCTCGGCCTGGCCGACAGTTCGGTCACCGGTGCGACCGCCATGGCGGCCGCGGTCGGAGATCACGCCGCGCTCGCCCGACTCGTTGAGCGACTTTCCGATGAGGCGGCCCGTCAGGCCGCATACGACACGGCGGCATCCGTGTGCTACGCCGACGGCTGGGCGAATCCAAGCGAGGCCGCCTTTCTTCGCGCGCTGGCCGGCGCGCTCGGAATCGATCCATCATCAACCGACCGGACGGCGGCGGCATACGCACAAACGGCGCTCCCGACGTCCGATGCCGCCGCGCTTGCCGACACGTCAGGGGCGGCCGCACCGCCGAGTGATCTCGACAAGCATATCCTCGATCAAGCGATGCTGGCCGCCGCTCTGGAGTTGCTACCGGATCGGCTGGCCAATCTGGGCATTCTGCCCCTGCAACTGCGTTTGGTGCATTCCATTGGCGCGAGTCATGGCCAGCAGATGAACGCCAGTCAGGTGAAAGATCTCGCAGCAGCGTTCGGAATCGGCGCGGCCGCGCAGATCATGGAGAAGGTCGTGCGTGGCGCGCTCGGTGGATTGGCCGGCATGCTCGGGCGCGGCACGGTGGGCGGCATGCTGGGTGGACTCGCGGGCAACGCGGCGGGCTTTGCGGCTGGCGCCTCGGTGACGTTCGCCACTACCTACGCACTGGGACATGCGGCGGAGCAGTACTATGTGCAGGGACGCTCATTGTCGACGGCGGACATGAGAGGTCTGCTTACCCGATTCCAAACGGATGCGACGACGCTGTATCCAAGGGTCGAGGCACGCATTCGCGAACTGGTTCGGGACGGAAACGTGGGGAGCCTCATCCGAGGATCCCCACGTTGATACCGTCCTGATCGACGACCGCGCGAGCGGCCAACGCATGACTATCGACGTCGAGTCGGGGAGGCCGTGATGCCCTGCACCAGCGGTGCGAACGCACCACACGGCATGGTCGCTTTGCGAATGGTGTGTCCTGCCGTCTCGTTGTCGTCGGCCCAGAATACGGCCTTGCGGTTGGCGACGCATTCACTGTTCGGCGAGAACGTGAAGCCTTCGTTGTTGATGTTGGGCATGGTGGATGGGCGCGCATACTTGCGATTGGAGATGAACTTGCCGCGTGTCGCGGCGCCAACCGTCCTGTCGATCTCGAAGATGCGCATCTCTCCGTTGCACGAGTCGTCGCACACCGCCCACAGGTAGCCGCTCTCGCGGTCATACGCGAGGTCCATGATGCTGCTGCCACCGGCGAGCGTCGCGAATCCGCTGCTGAACGTCGCCACGCGCGTAAACGTGTTGTTGGTGTGATTGAGCGCATAGGCATACACGTTGCCGTTCGCTTCCACACCGACAAGGAACAATCCACCGGCGTGGTCTGCGTAGTCGGCAGGCGCGTATAGTCGCGCCTTGGATTCGTCGAAGAATCCGTTGGCCACGAGCATGCTGTCCGGGAGCCACGTAATCGCCTCGATGCCGAGGTTCGCGCCGGTCACTGGCAGATCGGGGGCAATGTCCCACTGGTTGGTGGCGATGAGTGTCGCGCCGGTCGCTGTGGGATTGACACGCAGAATCACGTTGCGACTGATCGAACTGGCGTCGTTGTTGCGCTCAGTGGCGACGTACATCCCGCCGGCAGAACCGCCCGCCGCGAATGTCACGCCTTCGGAATCCGGGTTGCCCGTGCCGTCGGCATACTTGAGCAACTTGCCAACGCTCCAGCTGTTGCCTGGGTCTGGCGTCCAGATGCCACCGCTGAAAATCATGCGGAACAGTGTGCCCGGACCATTGCGCACCGCCCACAACACGGCCGGATCGGCTCCGACAGCCGCCTCATAAGTCAAGCCGCTGCCATTCGTCGAAAACACGTTGAGTCCGTCCACGGTGGCCACGTCGTCACTGCCTGGCCATGGATTCGTCACCGGTCCAGTTGGTGTGCAGACATTCGCCACACCCTTGGTCGACGCCGTCGTCTCGGCAAATCCGCCAGTGCCGTCTGGGCATCGACCAACGGTGATCCCCGCATGTGCGGTCCACGCGTGCGCGTCCAGCAGCGTGCCATCCGCATCGTAAATGCGGGCTGCGTCGGCGGCGCCCAACCCGAAACCCAGGACGGCCTCCTCCACCACGTAGAATGCGCCTGGTGCAATCATCGTGCCGATCGGCAGGCGCGTCACTCGCGTGTCGTCGCTGTCCTTGATCAGGAAGTTTGAGACGTCCACTGGGGTGGCACCCGCGTTGTATAACTCGATCCAGTCGCCGGGCGTGCCGCCGTTTGACTCGATCTCGTTCACGCGAATGGCGGGTCGGCAATCGTTGGCGATTCCCTTGGTGGACGTACTCGTTGCCGCGAATGCGCCGGTTCCATTCGGACAACGACCGTAGGTGATTGGCGCGTGTGTTGTCCAGGTGTGTCCATCGACGAGCACGCCGAACTGATTGAAGAGTCGCGCATCGTCGGCGGCGCCAAGACCAAATCCGAACGCCGCTTCATCAGCAACGAGATACCCGCCCGACGGAATCGTGGTGCCGGAGGGAAACCGAAACGTGCGCGTGCTGTCGTTATCCTTGAGCGCCCAGCCGGACAGATCGACGGTGACCGCCGTGGGATTGTAGAGTTCAATCCAGTCGCCGGGTGTGCCACCGTTCGACTCGACTTCGTTGATCCTGATGGCCGGGGGTGCACTGACCGTGATGGCGACCTGCCCGGTTTTTCCTCCCGCCGTCGCAATGACCGGCGTGGTTCCGGCGGCCACGCCGGTCACGACACCACTCGCGTTCACCGTCGCGATTGCAGTGCTGCCGGTTGACCAGGTGACAGTGCCTGCGCTGATGGATCGGTTGATCTGGTCAAGAGCGGCGACGGTGGCCGTGACGGTCTGCCCAACCATGATCGTCGTCGTGGGTGCCGTTGCGGCAATCGTTGTCAGCACCGGCGCCGACACGGTAATGGTCTGGCGCCCAACAATACCCCCCACAGTGGCGGCAACAACCGATGTGCCGGGCGCGACGCCCATCACCACGCCACTCGACGACACCGTGGCGATACCGGTCGCTGACGATGACCACGTGACCGATCCCGTGGCGAATCCGGCACCGAACTGGTCGAGCCCTGACGCCGTCGCGGTCACTTCCTGGCCGACAATAAGCGTGGAGGGCGACACCACCACCGTCAGATCACGCAACGCCGGCGGCTTGGTGGTGACGCCTTCGCCGGCACATGCCGAAAGCCAAAGCAGTACTCCGATCGCGCGGATGGTGCCGTTCACCACGGCGCGAGGGCTTGGCAGCACAGGGATGATCATGGGGATCGCAAGGTGTGAGTGTCGAGCAGTGAACCCACACAATGTCCCCCACCTCGCGGCGATCTCGCTACACTCGCGTCACGACGCGGTAACCACCCAATACCAGAATCGCTACGCCGCGTCCAACCTAAACACCGTCACCTCTGGCCGAACAGCGAATCGGACGGGCAACACCGTCCCCACGCCGCGACTGATGTACATCTGCCGGTAGGCAGACAGCACGAACGCGCCACTGGTGTAGCGCTTGTTCGTCACCGGCAACACGGGTGGCGGCAGAAACGGCGGTTTGCATTGGCCACCGTGCGTGTGTCCGGCGAGTATCCAGCCTGAAAACGGCTGCCAGCCAGTCAGGTCTGCCGTGTCCGGATTGTGACTCAAGGCGATGGCGGGCGCATTCGGCGCCACCTCAGCGAACGCCTGGCGTGGAGCGAATTGTCGACTCCACAGGTCGCCGAGTCCTACGATCTGCAGCCCTGCCACGTGGGCCATCTGATTGACGAGCACGGTGACGCCAAGATTGCGCAGGATACCGGCGATACGCGCGGCGTCTTCCGGATGCGCCCAGTCCACACCGTAGTCATGATTGCCGAGCGAGGCGAATGTCCCCAGTGCTCCGAGCGCCATGTGACTGTAGATACGCTCCGCGTGCCCGTACAGCCCTTCATGCCGACTCGTGAAATCGCCCGTGTACACCACGATATCGGGTTCGAGTGCACGCACCTGATTGAACGTCTCGAGCACGTAGTCATCCGGAACGTTCGGTCCAACGTGGATGTCAGACAGCTGGACGAGCGTTTTCCCGACGAGCGCGCCCGGCAGATCGCGAAGACGCATTGCGTGATGCGTGATCTCAAGCCACTGCGGTTCGACATATCGCGTGTAGACTCCAACGCCAACCGCGCCGGTCACCAGGCCGGCGGACGTAATCAGAAAGCCACGACGGGAGACCATGGAATTACGGCGTCACCGTTTGAATATCCACGCGTGACGGTGCCCGCGACGTTCGCCAGATACTGTGCGTTTGCGCGCGATAGTCGGTGTCTGTGGCAGTGAAGATATTCGGCACCCACGTTTGCGGATTGCGATCGATGATCGGGAACCAGCTGCTCTGCACCTGCACCATGATGCGATGTCCGGGTTTGAAACGATAGCTCTGCGTATGCAGATCGATCGTGAAGGGGATTACGGTGTTTGGCGGAATGGGTTCCGGTCGCTCGAAGGAATTGCGAAACCGACCGCGAAACACGTCGTTCGCCACCATCAACTGATAGCCACTCAGCGTATGGTCCGGAGCGTTCTCCTCAGGATACACGTCAATCAACTTGACGATCCAGTCCGCGTCCTGACCCGTGATGCTGGCGAACAGGCGTGCCGTAATTTCTCCGGCAATCACCACGTCCTCCGTCAACACGGACGTTTGCCAGCTCA
>JANOKE010000053.1:0-7336 GCA_031419135.1 Gemmatimonadaceae bacterium | reverse complement strand
CGTCGAGTGGTCTCGCACCGAAACCCTCCGGCCCGGCCGGATAGAGCACCAATGGGAGTCCAGAAAACTCCGGAAGAAACTGGTCTTCGAGTTCTATTCGGCAGGTCACGCCGGTCTCGGGATCGGTCCACACGATCTTCGATTCGTCCGGCTGTTCGCCCGTAAAGACTGGCGCATGTGCCGCGATAAATCGCGGCACGCTCACGAGTGCCGCAAGGAGATCGTCGAAGTGCTGCTGCCGGATACCGCCACCCGGAGTGTTCATCACCAGCAGGGTGGGGTACGCGTCTGGCCCCGCGATATCCCATCTGCCGAGTTTGATTTCCTGGCGCATGGGACGGGGAATCTCAGCGCGAGTGTTGAACAGCAGCGCCAGGATTTCACTACGCATTCCGTCGAACCCGGTGGCTGGAGCGCTTGATTCGCGCGTGGTCATGCGCTCGAGGTCGGCCGGGTCATGATAGAATGTCAAGCCCGTCTGGTTACCGGCCGCACCGAGTATCACTGCCGTCCACTCGTGCCCGCCGGAACGCGACACCAGAATAGGCATCTCATCGGTGGACAGTGACCACGGCGCTGCCCGATGAAATGCAGCAGCGGCGTGGAACATCTGCGCCACCCGCTCGCGAGGTATTCCCCATCCGGCCCACGTTTCCGGTTGCGATCGCAGGAGATGGAGCGGTACGATCGCTCCAAAAACATGCGCCAGCATGTTTTGGATCACGTCAGCCACGCCTGGCAACTCGTCCTCCAGTATCACCTTGATGCCACGAGGTAGGAGCGCCTTCGCCATTGGCTGTACGAGTGTCGAGTGGCGGATCGACACATGCGTGGGTGTGACGCCGACCATCTCAACAGCAGCCAACACCTCTCGCGCCATTATCTCGGCGAGCTCGGAAGGTTCGGCTGACGCTCGGTTGACGGTCTCGCAGCCCAGTACAAAAGGCGGTGCGACAACGAATATGGTAGCAAGACGCGCCGCCGGATCGTCCTTGAGCAACCCAGGGACGGGGGCAATCTCGAGTTCCCACCCGCGCTTCAATTCCGCCGCTGGCGGAAGGTTTAACTTGCGGCGTCGCGTATCCATGACGCACACAGTATGCGTCGGGGATGACATCCCGCAACACATGGCGGCTACTCCCCGTCGTACGCCTTCTGCAGTCCAGCGATCTCGATCTTATTCATCGTGAGCATGGCTTGCACCACGCGCTGCGCGCGCGCGCGATCCGGGTCGCCCATCAGTCTGGGCAGTGCTTCCGGAATGATCTGCCACGACAAGCCGAACTTGTCCTTGAGCCAGCCGCACCGGCTGGGCTGACCGCCATCGGCGGTGAGCTTGTCCCAGTACATGTCCACTTCGGTCTGCGTTTCGCACTGCACCATAAGCGATACCGCTTCTGTGAGCGAGTAGTGCGGGCCGCCGTTGAAGGCGATGTACTGCAGACCTTCGATCTGGAACTCGACACCCATCGCGACGCCGGGTTCGGGGGACGGCATCACGTTCAGGATTTTCGAGTCGCTGAAGATCGAGACGTAGAGGTTGGCGGCGGCTTCAGCGTTGCTGCCGAACCACAGGAACGGGCGGATTTTCTGGACGGGCATTTCTTGATCCCGCGGCGGAGGTGTGAGGAAAACGCCGAGTGTGGTCGGCACGAACTATCAGGAGCCGAACCGGATTCCTCAACACTACTGCAGAGAACGGACTCGCGTATGCCACCACCAGAGCAGGAGTCTGGCCACGAAAGCCGGTCAGAATGCCCACATCGTGATCAGGAGATTTCTGGGAGACGGCCGAGAGAAGGGCGCTCGTATCACTCCCCACACAGGTCGAACGCCACTCGGGCGACGGCTGCAGACCGATACGAGACCTGGAGGTTTCATGCGTACCCCCTTTCATGCCCAATTCCAGCAGCGCTACCTGAGGCCGACGGTTTTCGCCGCAGCAATGATGTCGTCGCTCGCCTTCACCGCGTGCGGCGACAATTCAGTGACTGCCGTGGTGACGGTGTCCCAAGTCGTGGGCGTGCGGCCCATGAACTCGGCGAACAACAAGTCGTTGCCTGCCACGTTCACCGACGGAAGCGGCAAGCAACTCACGATCAAGAGCGGTTCGCTCACTATCGCCGCCGACGGGAAGTTCATCCTGCACTACGTTGGCAATCTCGGAGCACTGGCGTTCGACCTGAGCGAGACGGGCACGGTCACCGTGGAAGGAAACGCGCTCAACTTTGTTCCGGACGACGACGATGCGCCTTTTGCGGGCTCAACGTCGGCGGGCAAAATCTCCGCCGGCTTCAAGATCGCGGGCGTGAAGTTTGTCCTCGGCTTCCAGTCGTAGTCAGGTAGGGCGTCATGAACTCACGATAGGCGATCGTCGATCGAAGCGGCGAAGGTGGGATCCACCTGCACTTCCTGCAGACGAGTGAATCCTTCGCGTCGCGCTCGATAGAGCAGTTGAACAGCGCGTTCGGACTGACCGAGCGCGCTGGCAATTCGTGCCGCCCAGGCCCGTGGCTGACCGAAACGATTCGGCGTTGAATCGGCTTCCAGGGTGGTGGCCAGCGTCGTCGCGGTCAGACGGTCACCGAGCCGCAGCGCCACCAGCGCGCGTTGTCCCAGATCTTCGGGAATGGCATCCGGCCGTCGCAGCAGCTGTTCACTGAGTTGTTTGGCCTGGTCGTCGCGATGTAGTGCCATGAGCACCCGCACGTGAGCGCGCGTAAGCGCCGCGTTGGTCCCGGCGTGCTCCGCGTACCACCGGTCGGACGCTCGCCACATTGAGTCGGCGCGCGCCGAGTCGCCGGCGAACGCAGTGGCGAGCGCGACTTGATGAAGCAAGTCGCCGGGATCGAATGTCTCCCATCCAACTGATGAAGGCGGCAGGGCCACAGCGTCTGCAAGCGGTGCCGTCATTTGTGCGTGCGCACGTTGTCGTGCCATCACACGCAGTTCGGCAACGCGCTGCCAGGCACCTGACGGATCGAATGTTTTCAATGAGTCGGCCAGTACGCGTGCCGAGTCGTAGTCGCCCAACATTTCGTAGGCGCGCTCTCGTACCGCGAGAATGCGCGGAGCCCACTCGCGCGCCCAGCCCACCTGCAGGTTGATGTTGGCGAGCGTGGTGAGCCCTTCGTGCACTCGCAGTGTGTAGAATCTTGCGACGGCGCGAACGAAGCGTCCACTGGGTGAAAGCCCAGCGCGAATGAAGCGAGAGGGGGGCAGGCGTGTCCCACATCAGGATTGAAGCGAGCACGGCCATATTGCGCCGTGTGGTGGGGGACGGCAGATATGAGAGGCAGGCGGGTCTTGGCGTGAACGGCCGCTGTCGGCGAGATTTGCGCATCAACCGCCATCGCACGCCTGAGAGCCCGTCATTGACGGTCCTTCTCCGGTTGGACTTCAATCACACGATGTGATCGCCCACCTGCTCATGCTGGCGCACCTGTTTGCCGGCACGCACGCGCCGCCGTTTGTGGATCCCGTTCCGCAATGCCTGCGCGCGCTGCAGGCTACGACGCAGGGCCGTCGTATCAGCGCCGACACGTGGCGTACGCATACGCTGGGGCTCACGCTTGATGCGCGCGTGTTGTCGCAACTCGACGCGCAACCCGAATTCGCGCTCTCGATCTGGGACTATGTGGCCGCGACGGTGGACGCCGAACGCATCGCCGACGGTCAGCGTTTGATGACGGAGCACCGATCGGCGCTGGAGGCTATCCGCGACCGATACCAAGTCGATCCCGCAGTGGTGGTGGCGATTTGGGGGTTGGAAAGCAATTTCGGACGCGGCATGGGAGAGTTTTCCGTGTTGCGTTCGCTTGTCACATTAAGCTGTGCCGGACGTCGGCAACGCTACTTTCGCCGAGAGCTGCTGGCCGCTCTGCGCATCACGCAGGCCGCGCATTTTGCGTCGGCGAAATTTGTGGGTTCGTGGGCGGGAGCGTTTGGGCACACGCAGTTCATGCCGGGCTCGTTTGAATGGCTTGCTGTGGACCTTGATGGCGATGGGCGCAAGGACGTGTTGGGCAACGTTGGTGATGCGTTGGCCTCGACGGCCAACTATTTGCGTAATGCCGGCTGGAAGCGTGACGCGCCATGGGGTATCGAAGTGCGACTGCCGCGCATCGCCGGAAAGGCGTTCGCGCTCTCGCAAGAGGGACGACGTATCAAGCGCTCGCTGGCGTTGTGGACGTCGCGTGGACTGACACGAGTTGACGGCGCGCCACTGGTGTCGGCGACGCTTGGCCCGACCACGACGGTCGGCCTGTTCACTCCCGCGGGAGTAGACGGACCGGCGTTTCTCGTGATGAGAAACTTTGATGCGGTGTACCGCTACAATGCGGCGTCGAGCTACGTGCTTTCGGTGCTGCACCTGGCCGATCGCATACGCGGCACCGCAGCGTTCGTGACACCGTGGCCAACGGCCGATCTGGGTCTCTCGCGCGCGGAGCGGCGGGAATTGCAATCGCTCCTGGCACGACGCGGATACGCTGTGGGCTCGCCGGCTGGCGTGCTGACTCCGGAAACGCGCGAGGCGGTGAAAGCCGAGCAGCGTCGTCTCAATATTGACGCAACCGGCAGGCCTGGCCAGCAACTGCTGGCACTGTTGCGTTCCGGCGGATCATGAAGCGCGCATACGTCGCCGCGCTCCTTTGCGTGGTCGTTCACACCACGACGCTCGGCGCGCAGTTGCTGCAGGGCACGGTTGTTGACAGCGCGTCGCAGCGCCCGGTTCCGGGATCGATCGTGCTCGCACTCGATGCATCGGGCACGTCTGTGGCGCGAACGCTCACGAACCAGCACGGGCAGTATCGGCTGACGCTGCCTGATGGAGCGACGCGACTGCGGGTGCTGCACATTGGCTTTCGCCCCAGCACCGCACCGCTCCCACCAGCGGTGACAGGTGTGGCGCGACTCGACGTGACCTTGGCGTTGCTCAAGACCGTGCTGGACGTGATCGATGTGCGCGACAACGCGAACTGCGCGGTACGACGGGATCGCGCACAGGCGCTGGCGCTGTGGGAACAGGCGCGTCAGGGCCTGCTGGCCATGATCGTGGGGCGCGAAGCGATGCCCGCGCACCTCAAACGATTGCGTTTCCAGCGCATCATTGAGGGTACAGGGAATCGCATTGTCTCGCAGGAGGTGCAGGTGGATTCGGTGTCGGGAGCGTCGCGACCGTTTCAAGCGGTGCGGTCGGCGCGCGAATTCGTGCAACACGGCTTTGTTGAGGACAGCGCTGGGGTGCGGTCGTACTATGCTCCAGATGCCGAGGTGATGCTCGAGGATGCGTTCTTCCTGGGCTACTGCTTTCGCGTCATGCCGACGGATCGGTCGCACCCCGGTTTGGTGGGCGTTGGTTTTTCGGCCGCGAAGCATCTGGTGCCCAACGTGGACATTGATGGCGCATTCTGGATGGATACCAGTGCTCGCGTACTCACGCGTATCGAATTCCGATATGTCGGGCTCGACTCGAGGCTGGACGGGTACCGGCCTGGTGGTCGTGTGGAATTTCGGGAAATGCCAAACGGCATTGTACTGATTGACCGATGGGCGCTGAGATTGGTCGCGGTGCGACTGGATACCGCGTATGTCGTGCGTGATCCCTCCATGCGACGCAATCGGGATGTGGTGCTGGAGGAGCGTGCACGCTTTAATGTGCACGAAAGCGGTGGCGAATTGGCCAACGCGAGCTGGCCGGACGGTACCGCATGGCAGGCAGCGCTGGGTACGCTGCGTCTTGAGGCTCGCACCCATGAAGGCCTGCCGGCGGTGGGCACAGACTTGTCGTTGGAGCACACCGACTATAGCGGTACCGTCGATTCACACGGTGTCCTGGAGTTGCACGACCTTATCCCGGGTCCGTATCGCGTGATCGTGCATGACACCCTGTTGGCACCGATCAACCTCACATTGAAAACGCCCATCATGTTCCGTGCGGCGCGCGATTCGCTGCACCCTGTAACGCTCGACGTGCCGACCGCATACGACTACGCGCGATCGCTCTGCCCGCCGGAGCGCACCTCGGCGAACCGCTCTGTTGCGTTCTTCGTTTTTGTCACCACACCAGAGGGCCAACCGGTTGTCGACGTGACGATCAAAGAGATGATCAAGCGTCCCCTGGACGCCCCGGCTTGGAACTCCACCGCGTTTGGCGGCAAAGCGGATCGGAGCGGGCGCTACTTCAGCTGTTGGCGTTTCGCACTCGATGACACGGTGCAGATCTGGGTGCGCCGAGGCAGCGACCGGCCGCAATTGACGCTCAGGACGATGACGGGGCGGGTGAATGCGGTGCCGATTGTGGTGCCGCCTGAGAGGCGATGGTAATGCAGGGACACTGCGGATCGCGTCGGCGATCTGGGGTGACGTGCATTGGTGGGGTAATTTCTGTCGGAGAACATACGTAAAGGGGTTGCACATCTGCGTGAGGTTGGCGATCTTTAGGGATCTGTCCATCAGGCTTCGGAGGTCCTCATGCGCGCCCAACAGATCGCCAAATCGCTTCGCACCGCCCGCCTCAACCTGGGCGCAACGCAGAAGGACATGGCTGAGCGAGTCGGTGTCAGCCCGCGGTTGTGGGCGGAGGTGGAGCGTGGGGAGCGGCCGAATGTGAGTCTTGAGACGGCGCTTCGTATGCTGAACGCCGTTGGTGTCACGTTGCGACTGGGCGATGTGCCGGCACGGGTGCCAAGCGAGGAAGATGCGCTTCAGGCGCGCGCGGCGCACCGGCGCGCGACCTGGACGGGCGGGCGAGCCCGACTGGGCGAGGATGACGAGCCGCGGGTTGATGATCTCAGTGTGGCGGACAGATTGGGCGCGGTGGCGATGGTTTCCCAGTTTGCGTATGCTTTCGCGAGCACGGCACCGCATACCGCGCGGAAGGTCGCCGAGACGCCACCAAGCGCTGCGCGGAAGCGTGACGAAGGCCGGGCGTGACGAACCGTGTGCTTTCACTACCGCAAGATTTCGTGGAATTCATCGCGACGCTCAACAAGCATCAGGTGGACTACGTGATTGTTGGTGGATATGCACTCGGGGCCCACGGATACGTTCGCGCGACGGCCGACATCGATTTTCTGTATCGGCTCACTTCCTCGAATGTCGCGCGCTTGTGCGTCGCCCTTGGCGAGTTTGGGGCGCCGCCGCATCTCATTGATCACGCGGAGTTGATGGATCCAGATGCGGTGACGTTTTTTGGAGTCCCGCCGCTCCGAATCGACCTGCTGTCGTCGGTCTCGGGCATTGAGAGTGAACGGGTGTTTGACAGCGCCATCGAGGAGACGATGGCAGGGCAGCGCGTGCGCGTGATTGGACGGCAAGCGCTGGAAGCGAACAA
>JANOKE010000052.1:0-3811 GCA_031419135.1 Gemmatimonadaceae bacterium | reverse complement strand
CGAGCCGCCTCGACGGCCTCGTCGCCCGCGCCGTTTGGCGCGCGCGGCACCACCAACTTCGTTCGTCGCATCAGCGGTGTCATCAGCGGTGTCATCAGCGGCGTCTTCAGCGGCGTCTTCAGCGGCGTCATCAGCCGTGTCATCGGCCGCATTTCCTGCGTCGCGGTTGCGGCCCTCGGTTGCTCCGGGATCACGCTCGGGGGCGTATGGGTTGGCAGGCGGTGCAGCGGCGGTGCTCACGTTGCGCGTTGTCGGGTTGGCCTTGTCCGTGATTTCGTCGCTGTCTTCATCTCGCGATCTGGACTTTCTGCGGCGCGAGCGTCGATTGCGACGGCGCTTGCGTTCAGCGCCCTCGGTGCTTGGCGACGCCTCCTCACTGCCGTGATCGGGCGCGCTCTCGGCGGGTGCGTTCGCGTCCGACGCGCTCTCGGAGGTGTCTTTGACCTCGTACGACACCTCGAGTTCGGGGTTGTGGTCGACGTTGGCCTTTGCGTGCGCGGTGGGCGGTGGCGTATCGACGGGCTCGTGTTGCGGGACAGCGTGCGATGGCAATTGGGAATCGACCACCGGAATTCTCCCGCCGCGATTCGCCGAACCAGCGAACGGATCATCCAGCATCAGCGTGTCGTCAACGCCGGTTGGTGCGACGCGACCGCTGCGCACTGCGCGATCAGGCCGTGGTGGTCGAGGTGGACGCACCGCGGCGCTGGTTGTCGGCCGCTCTTCGCGCGTGGGCTCGCGCGTCTCACGCGCAGGTTGGCGTGGGTCGCCGCGCTGTTCCTGACGTCGTTGTGCTTTCTGCTCTTCGGTGCGCACCGGTCGCGCACGGTCAGCACCGCGGACGACGTCGCGATTCGAGCCTTTCGGCTCGTTCTCGCCTCGCAGCCGATCGCGATCGCGCGAGCGTTCGCGCAGTCGATCGACGGTAACCTCGGGCTCGTCGCGACGCCGTCCAGTTCCCGCCGGACGCGCGCTTCGCGGGCCACTTTCCGCGGCGCTTTCCGGTGCCGAAGTGGGGGCGGCACGTCGTCCGCGCGCGCGCCACGCCCAGCGCAGCGCGGCGAGCGTATCACGCACGGTAACGCGTCGTGTGTCGCGCGTACGAACGCCGTAGGTCGGTTCGACTGGTACGGTCTCAACGCGACGCGCATGGGGTACGAGGCGCAAGAGCAAGTCGGCATTGGCGGTCCAGGAGTCGCCGTCGCAAACGGGCTCGTCCCCGACGGTTCGCAATAGATCTCGTAACGCCGAGATACGCATGAGGCGCATCGAGCCGGTGAGATCGCGCACCCCTTCGACGCGGACGAAGGGCTTGAGCGCCCACGCGGCGGCCGCGAACAGTCGGCGCACCGGTCGCGGTGCATCCGCGACAGCGGTACGTTCGCCGACCACCACGTCCGCGCCGCCTTCAAATCGTCTCGCGAACTCGGGCACGATGCCCGGTGGATCGGTGAAGTCGCCCTGAAACAACAGCATGGCATCGCGGCGGGGATACCGGGTGTTTGCGGCGACGTGACGCACGAGCGCGTTCACGGCGCCGGCGTATCCGAGCGGCCTTGTGCCGCGCAGCACGGTGACCGGCATCGCATGCATGTACTGCTCGGCGACGTCTGCCGTTTCGTCGGTACTGGCGTCGTCGTATACCACGACCTCGTATTCGCGCGGAAACTCGGCGAGCACCGTACGGAGCCGCCAGAGCAGGACGCCAATCGTGGCGACCTCATTGTGCGCGGGGATGGCGAGGTAGAGCACTGGGGTCGGGCGGGGGGGGGGGGTGTGCGGACGGCGGGAATTACGTTGGCCGACAGTGATGCGTCCGATAATAACAGAGAGGGGGCCTCACTGGGTGCATTGCACTGGGGGTGATCCGTGTACGGGATGAATCGGGGGAGCTGCTCATGATTCTCGCGAACGTCAGGGCCCGACTGAGTCGGGAGGATGCGCAGTTGGCGGTGCGACTGCTGGCGCGGGGGTCGGGTCGAGCTCAGGACGAGGCGGAAGCGCTGCTTGCAGACCAGGGACTGGATCCGTTGCTGGACAAGCCGCAACTGCTTGAGGGCCTGCTGGAGGCGCGCCAAGGGGCTCACGCCTCGCTGCCGCTGTTCAGCTACGTGATTGTGCGGCATGCCCTGCGCGCGGTCGGGGAAGAGGAACGGGTGATGGCCGACTACGTCGCGTCAATATTGCTTCATTTTGGCATGCGGCAGCGCGCGTCGCAGATCGCGCAGCATGACGATGCCACGTATGACACATTGGCGTCGCTTGGGGAAGCGGTGGAGGGCGGTGATGCGTCGCGCAGCTTCCTGGCCCGCGCGCATCTGGGCAACTACGCGCTGTGGCTCAGCGGCCTGTTCCCGGATCATATCGAGCAACGGCACTGGCGGCGTGGCGGTCCGACCATGGAATACTTTGAGACCATGGGGACCCGCGGATTCCGTTTGGCGGCGGACCATCGGATGGCCAGCGATCACGGCTTGGCGCCGTTGTTCGATGCCGCAGCCGATCGGTTTCCCCGACTGCGGCGTGCGCTCAACCGTGTGAGTGATCGGTTGCTCTTTCCGCATGTGCATTCGCCTGAACGGCTCATGCGGCAGGTGAGGGATAGTTGGACAGAGTAGGAAGTCGGAAGTCTGAAGTCGGAAGTACGGGGAACTGAGTACTAAGTACGGGAACTGAGTCGGAAGTAGGAAATAGGAGTAGGGAGTAGGGAGTTGGGAGTTGCCCATGGTTGGTCGGGCCGCGAACTTTGACTGATGTTCGAACAATTTCGCGATTCACTGCGCGGTTTTTCCGACCGCCTGGCGCCTGAAGAACGGCGTCGGGTGACGGTGTCGATGCGCGATGCGCTGGTTCATGCCAAGTTGGCGATCGCCGATCTGCGAGGGGCCGCGCATGCGACCGAATTGCGGGTGGCCGCCGAGCGTGCGGAGCTGGACACGGTGCGTCGTCGACAGGGTCTCGCCGCGCAGATCCACGACGCCGAGACGGTGGCGATTGCGGAGAAGTTCGCGGCGCAGCATGCGGAACGGGTGGCGGTACTCGAGGCCAAGCTTCAGGTGCAGCAGCAAGAGCTGTCGATGGTCGAGCGCGAGTACGACGACATGGCATCCCAGTTGCGCCTGGCGATGTCGGGTGTGGCCGCCAGCAGCGCGTCGCCCGACGTTGCTGCGTCACGGGAGGTGGATGCGCTGCTCCGCGATGAACCGCTGGCTGATCCGGATCGCGCGTCGGCTCCACTGCGACGTTCACGGGCGGAAAAGGAAGCGAACGCCGAATCGCGGTTGGCGGACCTCAAAAAACGCATGGGCAAGTGATCGGGTGGCGGTTGTTCGCGGCCGTGGCCGTGGCCGTGCCCGCGTGCACCATGTCGGCCCAGTCCAACCGTCCTGACAGTTCCCGGCAATTGCCGGTGTCCAGTCGCGGCCGCCTGCCCATTACCGGCTGCGCCGGTCAGCGCATCAGCAACATCGTGGTGATCACGCAACCGCCGTACACCGACCGACTGCCACCGCGACTGGAGTTCCTGCGGCGCATGGCGCGCGCGGTGCATTCGAATACCAACGACGCGGTGGTGCGCCGGTACCTGCTGATGCGACCCGGCGACGTGTGCAACCAGATTCGTCGTGCCGAGTCGGAGCGCATTCTTCGCGCGCAACCATTTCTCGTGGACGCCCGCATCGTGGTGTTCGACGATGAAGCGGGCGGGGTGCGCCTGGAAGTGGAGACGCGCGACGAATTCAGTCTCATCTTTGAACCGGCGGTCAACAGCCGAGCGCCCATTGCGCGTGCGATCCGGATTGGAGAATCCAAC
>JANOKE010000051.1:0-1506 GCA_031419135.1 Gemmatimonadaceae bacterium | reverse complement strand
GTCGGTGGCGACGAGTGTGAGGCGGCCGAGCGGTGAGAGGGCGAGGGTGATGCGGAGATTCGGAGTGGTCACGAGCGGAGGCGGGTGTTGGCTGAGTGATCTTGCGATCCCATTCTGGAACTTGCACTTTCCGGTTCGCATCAGGAATAGGGGCTTGTGCACTGCGAAGCGAAACCTGAGCTGTAAAGAATCCGTGAGACTGGCGAGATGAACCCTGACCTACTTGCGGAGTTCGAAGCCAAGCGCGCCGCATTGGTCGAGCTATGCAAGAAGTACGGCGTCGCGTCACTCGATCTCTTTGGCTCTGGCACCACGGACCAATGGCGACCCAGCGACAGTGATCTCGACTTTGTCGTGACGTTTCGTTTCGAGGCTGGCAATAATCTCGCCGACCGATATCTCGGTCTCGCGGAAAGCCTTGAGGCTCTATTCGGTCGGTCGGTCGATCTCATCACTCCAGCGTCGATTCGCAATCCGTATTTTCGCGAACGAGTGGAGGCGAGTCGAACGCGTATTTATGCAGAGTGACGCTCGTCTGATTCTCCATGACATAGCAGCGTCCGTCGGGGCAATTCGGGAATACGTGGGCAAGTGCGGCGGATCTGCCAACTATTCGAAGTAGGGGCACGCGGAAGTGCGCTGGGACGCGTTGCCAGCGGCGGTCCAGGGCGAGGTGCTCGCGCGCTGGTCTGCGCTACTTGGCGACGTGATCTCGCCCCGTGCGGGCATCTGCGCCACGGCCGATTCCGACACGCGCGAGTCTCGCCGAGCTGGCACACCGTCGAAGTGATTGATACCTAATCCTAATCCTGCGTGAGTTCACCTACTTCGACGCTAAGTGGTCGTGCCACTAACTACGGTGCCATATGATCTATTGCATTCCGTTCCGGTTGGCATGCGGCAACGTGCGCGCCCGCTTCGAGAAGAAGCGTGCAATGAGGTTGAGCCATGAGGCGCGCGTCTCCTGGCAGCGGAGCGCCGCGAAGCACTTCACCCAATCGTCGCTGCGCCCAACCTTTTGATGCAGCGGCCGAGATCCTCAAACCGGTGTCCACGGAAACGCACGGAAACAGCGGGAAACCACACGGAAACACACGTCATTTTCGCGGTGGCAGTTTCCCGTTGTTTTCCCGGTTTCCGCGCGTTTCCGTGGACACCATTTTTAGGATCCACGGACCCCAGAGGGACGACCCAGCGGGATCGAGACGGATTGCGTCCGCGCGACGCGTCCTCTGGATCGTCGACAATGGCACGTCGCACCACGGCCAAGCGGCAGTCGAACGGCTGGCGAAGCGGTGGCGGCATCTCGTCCTCGTGCACCTGCCCATTCATGCGAGCTGCCTCAATCAGATGGAGATCTACTTTTCGATCGTGCAGCGCAAGGTGCTCACGCCAAACGACGCGGCGTCGCTCTTCGACCTCGAGGATCGCATCCTGGCATTCGGCGACCGCTATCAGCAAAACGCCAAGCCGTTCGACTGGAAATACACACGTCACGATTTGGCC
>JANOKE010000050.1:0-1005 GCA_031419135.1 Gemmatimonadaceae bacterium | reverse complement strand
CAGCCGGCTGCGTCGGAAGCTTGACGTCGGTGAACCGCAACCGCTCTTCACGACATTGCGCTGCACGGGCTTCGTGTTGCAGCCCCCATCGCCGCTCGCCCAACCAACCGTGCCGCCGTCGCGGGCGCGAACTGGCCGACGGAGCTGATCGGTGCTCGCGTGGCCCTCGTCGCTTCGCTCGCGACTCACGCTCTGGTTTACGCTGCTGCTCGCCGTACCGCTGATCGCCTTCGCGTTGGTATGTTACCTCGTCGTGTCCCGAACGCTGGAAGCGCGCACGGATGTATTCATTGGTGACGCCCTGACCGTGTTTTCGCGTGAGCTGGCCGCCGAACGGCGCGCCGCGTGGCCCGCGCTGCAGTCGATGCAGCGCACGATTGATGAAGTGCATTTTCGGGGGCTGCATATCGCGATTCTCGATCGCCAGGCGAGCGTGATCGCGTGGGGCACGCGCTCGGATGTGGACGGGGCCGCGCCCGGAGCGCCGCGCCCGCTGTCGGCGGACATCGAGCGCGCGATGCTTGTGGCGCTGCGCCGGCACGACCTTCGGGCTCCGGTCGCGTTGACCATTGCCGGCCAGGGCGAGGCGTTTCGGGTACAGGCGCGTCCGCTCGATGTGGAGGGACAACATTTCACGTTGACCGGCACGTACGCCTTGCGCGACATTGCCGAAGTGCTGCAGCGGCTGCGCGAGATCTTTCAGTTTGCGGTCCCGGCACTGCTCCTCACGGCCGCCCTTGGTGGCAGCGCCCTGGCGCGACGAAGCCTGGCGCCGGTGGCTGCAATGGCCGCACAGGCATCCGCCATCAGTGAGAGCAATTTGCACGAGCGTCTGCCCGAATCGGGTGGCGACGAGCTGGTGGGTCTCGCGCGCGTCGTGAATGGCCTGCTCGATCGACTGGAAGGGAGCTTCGAACGCCAGCGGCGTTTCATCAGTGACGCGTCGCACGAGTTGCGAACGCCCACCGCGGTGGTGCGTACGGAAGCCGACGTCACCTTGTCGCG
>JANOKE010000049.1:0-3502 GCA_031419135.1 Gemmatimonadaceae bacterium | reverse complement strand
CCGCTCACCCCTCCAACGCTCAACCCTTCGTTTGCTCACTCCTCCAACTCACACCCCTCCAACTCTCACCCCTCCCCACAACCTCAAATGTAGAAATGCGTTGGAAACTCTACCCCAGCCGCGTCGCCCGGATCGCTGGTACGTCCACAATCCGCATCGCCCCCGCGTTGGGTGGCATTTCCACCGCGTTCACCAATGCGCGCACCATCTGGTCGAGCGATACGAGCCCCAACCGCTGCACGCCGTCGCGCCACGCCGGCACAAGTTCCCCAAGCAGGTACAGCGGCTTGAGCACAACCGGCCACCAGTGACCCGGGCCCAGCACGTACCACGGACGGAGCACGGTCGCGGTTAGGCCCGCCTCGCGAATGGCCTGTTCACCCGCCAAACGCGCGGCCACGTACGCCTTCATCGTGGGCGCCGGATGCGCCACACTCACGTACACAAGATGGTGCACTCCTGCGCGCTGCGCCGCCTTCGCAATGGCACGGGCCGATGCGAGATCGACGTCAACAAACAATTGCGCTTTTGACGGGTTGGGATGCGGAGTGCCCACGAGATGCACGATCGTGTCATCGGGTGCGAGCAACAACGTCAGCGCAGGCACGTCGAGAGCGTCACCAATCACGACGGTTGCACCAGTCGGCACTCGTGACACCGACGCCGCGCGCGACAGGACGCGCACCTGATGACCACGCTCCAGCAGCATCGGGATGAGTCGGCGCCCGATGTAGCCGGTCCCCCCGGTGACGAACACGGCGCGCGACATCAGCCCGGCACGATCAACGCCTTCACCACGGTGCGTTCGGCCACCGCCGCCAATGCCTCGTTCGCCTGCTCCAACGTGAATCGCTGCGACAAGGCGTCGAGCCAAGGCAATCGCCCACCCTGATGCGCCAGCAGTTGTACCGCCCGATGAAAATGCGAGTAGTCGCAGCCCCAGCATCCACGCACCTCGGCATGCTTGCGATTGAGTTGCGTGTGCGGATTGATCGTGACCGGGCCCGCGTCGGTGTATTGCCCGGCCACCACCACCACACCCCCGTCACGCACCAGATCCAACGCCTGACTCACGGCCGATGGATCGCCCGACACTTCGATCACGATGTCCACACTGCGCCCCCCGTTGGCGGCACGGACCGCCGTCACACGGTCGTCGTGCGGGATGTCCAGACCGACAGTGGCTGTGGCGCCCATGCGTGTGGCAAACGCCAGACGGGCCGCCGGGGCACCAATCGCAATCACCGATTGCGCGCCGGACAGTGCGGCCAACGCAATCGCCGCCTGACCCACCGGTCCAGCGCCCAGTACCGCCACCGAACTACCAAGCCGTACACCACCGCGTTCGACCGCGTGCATCGCGGTTACCAAACCACATCCGCCGGCAATAAACTGCGCCGGATCGACCGACGGGGGCAGCCGCAGCATCTTGACCCCCGCCTTCATCCAGATGTGATCGGCCCATCCACCCAACGGTCCGTCGACCGTGCCGTACGTGATGCCATACACTTTGCGATGTGGGCAACGCGTGGTCTGCTTCGTGACCAGGCACTCGTAGCACGACCCGCAGGTCTCATGCACGTCGAGAAACGTGACCAGATCCCCCTCGCGAAACGGCACGCCTTCGATGTCGTGCATCGTACCGCGAATCTCCGTCAGATAGCCCACCGAGACATGACCGGGCACGATCGGGTATGGCACGCCGGAGAGCCGTCCGTGATGCAGATGCACATCGGTGCCGCACACTTCCGAATAAAGCGTACGCAACATCGCACTGCCGGGCGTCAACGTCGGCCACGGCAGCTCACGCAGTTCGATGGGGTGATGCGGCGCTGGCATGACCGCCGCGCGAACGGTGCGCGTCATGAAAATGCCGGTCGAGGTTGGTTCGCTGGCCGCGCCGAAGACGCGCTGATTCCGTTGCAAAGTCGCATCCGGCGATCTTGCGCTCCCATTCGGCAATGCACAAGCCGACCTCGACCGTGACGAGTACCTGTCGCCCCGCCCGGGATCTTGCCCTTGCTGCGAATCACGTGTTACAACTATGTTACGCGCGCACGAAACCATCAATGCACGACCTGATCGCCGGTGATCGAATTCTCCTGAACGGAGGGGCCGCTGTGCATTCACCGCTACGTCTACGGCACGCGCGTTTGTCAATCGTGATGCTCGCCACCATCCCTATGGTGCTCGCCGCCATCACCGTCTGGATATTCCGCGACGCGCTCGCGCAGAATGGGGGCCGAACCCTTACGGCGCCTTCTGCCGTCTCCTCGCCGTCGTCGCCCAGTCGTTGAAGCCCGCTCCGCTCGCCTTGTTCTGGCGGGCGTTTTTTGTTGATCACCAGGAACGGACGCTTCATCCGGCGGCCGCGATCATCGACGCCAGAACTCGTCTTGCCCTATTGGTCGTGAGGGTGCATCGTCGTCCGGTCCCTCCCTCCTTCCCAGGACGATTCATGCGTCGCAACAGGCTTCTCGTCTCGCTCGCGATGTCGCTGGCCATCGTTGCCGTTCATGGCCGCACCGCGCTCTCGCAACAACGAGCATCCGCGAGGCCCATCCGGTTCGTGGTAAGCGGGGGACTCACCCTCCCGCAGGGTGACCTCAAGAACTTTCACGATACCGGTATTCACGCCGACGCGTCACTCCTTCTGAGCTTCGCCGGCATTCCACTCACCCTGCGTCCGGAACTGACGCTCACTCGGCTCAAGCAGCAGCTACCGAGCGTCAACTCCGTGCTCCGCCCCGCCGGCTATACGGCCGGCGATTCAAGCCAAACCACCCAGTTTCTGGGAGCACTCGGCAACATCGAGGTGCCAATTGCCGCCGGGCTCTATGTACTGGGCGGCGTGGGCGTGCTCAACCTCGATAACGCCAGCCAGAGCGCGACTAAGCTCACCATGAACGCCGGTGCCGGACTTCGCTTCCATTTGGGTCCGGCCGAAGGGTTCGTGGAAGCACGCCTCGGAACCGCGTCGTACAACGCCGGCACCTTCGGCTACACGAAGGCGCAGTTCATTCCGATTTCCTTCGGACTCGCGTTTTAGTCGTTCGCCGAGACCTTCAATGCGCCTTCTGTCACGTTCCCACCATGCGCCGTTCACACTCTCGATCGTAATGCTGCTGTTGTGTTGCACCGCCAAGGTGGACACCTCCAGCGAGGATAGCGCGGGATCCATCAAGATCGCTTTCGGGAACGAGTCCGCGCGCGACCCCGTGCTGCGAAAGGGGGACGTGCGCATTGTCAGTACCGACGGCGTGTTGGTGTTGTCGTTGATCGGTGACACGGTGCGCATGCACCTGTCGGACAGCCTGCGCAATTCCGTGGGTGCCGAAATCACCAAAGACGTTGATTCGACTGGTGACAAGAGCGGCCTCGGCGAGATCATTGCCAAGTCCGTCTCCAAGGTTGTCACCGGCGCCATGGGATTCGTGGTGCGTGTGCCGGCCACCGACGTGCAGAATCTGCGCTTTGAAAACGGGCACGTTCGATTCGAGAT
>JANOKE010000048.1:0-9890 GCA_031419135.1 Gemmatimonadaceae bacterium | reverse complement strand
ACGGACAACGCCGGTCGCCGCTTCGTCGGTGCGCGCCGCCGTGAACCGGGCCAGCGCGCCGCTGCCGGTTGCCACGCCAGGACTCTCCATCAATGGCACGGGCGACCTGTTGGTAACGAGTACGCTCCAGGTTCGCATCAGTTCGCGTCGCGACCCGTCGGCGAGTGACGCGGCGTGCACCGTCGGTGTCTCGTCGGCAAGGAGCGCAACGTCTCGCGGCTGATCGACGTGGTCGGTTGCACGTCGTGTATCTCCCGACGTCGCCGACTCGGCGAGCAACCGGCCCAAGGCGAACAGTTCGCCGGGCGCGGCACCTTCGCGAACTGTGATTGATCCGATATCGAGGACTGCGAGCCTGTGCTGCAGTTCGCTCAGCAGCGGCTCCTCGGCTTCCGACGGTCGATCAACGGGTACCCCGTCGAGCATCACGGTATCACCAACAACGCGGCAGAGCATCGCACCATCGCGCGAGCGCGCCGCAAGCCCACGCAGCGCCACGCGCACACCGGAATATTCCGGACCCGCCGGGACGGCGTCCGGGTCGCTCTCATGCGCTCCCGGATGATCGGTGCCAAGGGCGATTAGTCGCTCCACGAGCAGTCCCAGCGCGCGCGCCATCGAACGCGAGGCGCGTCCTTCCGACGCGACACGTACGACACCCGAGTCCGGCGTGCGGGGCGTCGGGGTTGTGCGCGCGTGGAGATCGTATCGAGACATGAGGGGGAAGGTAGTGGACGTAGAAGACGGGAGACGGGAGACGGGAGACAGGAGACAGGACACGGGACACGGGAGACAGACTATGGTTCGCCAATGACGCTGCCCATCCCTGCCCCGCGTGCCGATGGCTTCACGACCACGACTCCCGTCCCGTTGTATTGGCGCGAGGACGGACCTGCAGATGGACCGCCGCTCGTATTGCTGCACGGCGGGCCCGGCGCACATCACGACTATCTGTATCCGCAAATGCTGGCGCTGGCCGCTACACATCGGGTCATCACCTACGATCAGCGCGGTGGCGGCCGGTCGCGCACTGATCATTCGCTGCCCATTACCTGGCGCATTCAGGTGGATGACCTCGTGGCCGTCATGCGCGAGTTTGGGTTGGCGTCGCCTGCCGTCGTGGGATACTCGTGGGGCGCACTTCTGGCGATGCTTTTTGCGATTGCCCAGCAGCAAAATGCGACGATGCCCGTGATCGGGCGACTGGTGCTCCTGTCCCCAGCCCCGATCACCCGGAGCTGGCGTGCACAGTTCGAAGTCGCGCTGCTGGAACGACAGCGGGGACCCGTAATTCGCGCGATGCGCGAGGAATTGTCGGCGTCGGGTTTGCGCGACACCGACATGGAGCGCTACCGCCAACGTAGCTTTGAACTCAGTGTGGCGGGCTACTTCGCCGACCCGCGCCGCGCTGAATCACTCACGGCCTTCCGCGTGACGGCAAAGGTTCAACAGTCGGTCTGGGACAGCCTGGGCGACTTCGATCTGACGGACGATTTGCGCACTGTGTCGCGTGGCGTCCGGCTACCGGTGCTCGTCGTTCATGGGCGCAACGACCCGATCCCGCTGCAATCGGCGGTGGCGGTTGCCGACGCGCTGGAAGGGCAACTGGTCGTGCTGGACGACTGCGGTCATGTGCCGTATGTCGAGCAACCACAGGCGCTGTTCAACGCGATGCTGCGTTTCCTGTCCTGATCGTCTCCCCGCTCCGAGCTGCGCGTCGCCATGCTGCCATTCGGGACTGTCACTCAAACGGTGTTAAGCACCATCGATGTCGACGAGCGCCGGGTGCGCGTGTCGTTGCACATCGCCCACGACGGGGTCGAGTTCGTCGGTCGATTGTGGTATGCCGAGTCCACCTGGACCAACTCGGGGATCCCGGACCGGGGTCTGCTGCCCGGCCGCACCGAGGGCGAGGTGCTGGCGCTCGCCCGTCGCCTGCGCCCTGACGAATTGCTGCAGCGATATCGGCGCGCGAATGCGGAAAAGCGCCGTTTCCACGGTTTGCGTCATCTCACGATGGAGATGCTGTCGAAGATCCGGTACATGAATCAGGTGGCCGTCAGTATGCGCGGCGGTATGCTCGATCGCGACGCCGCTGAGCAGGAGATGCTGCTGACCGAACAGCAGGTGACCGAGCTCGTGAAACAGGTGCGGTCCCTGGCCGGGGTGGAGGGATAGCAGTTACCCGTCTCCCCGTCTTCAGTCTTCAGTCTCCCGTCTCCCGTCTCCCGTCTCCCGTCTCACGCCCTATATTTCCGTGAATGGATTGCCGGAGCGCCGCTCACGCCCTGAACCAGATTGCCACGCTGCTGGAGTTGCACGGCGAGGATCGGTTCAGCGTTCGAGCCATGCAGGTGGCGGCGCGTGCGGCGGCGGGGGCGGGAGATCGCGCGCTCGGCGAGGCAGTGCATGACGGCACAATCGACCGCGCGGCGTTCTCACCGGTGGCGCTGGAGGTACTGAACGACCTCGTCGCATCGAATGGGTCGGCGCTGCTCGAGCGACTGCAGGAGGAAACACCGGAAGGACTGCTCGAGATGCTGCGCGTTCCGGGCTTGGGTCCGGCGCGCATTCGCCAGATTCATGACGGATTGCACATCGAGACACTGCAGGACTTGGAGCAGTCCGCCCGTGACGGGAGTCTGGCCACTCTGCCGCATTTCGGCGACAAGACGGCCGACAAGATCCTCAAGGGGATCGCCGACATGCGGGCCACGGGCGCGCATGTGCTCTGGCAGCACGGACAGGCTGAAGCACAGCGCATGCGGAACGCGATTGCCGCGCACCCCGATGTGCTGCAAGTGGAGATCGCCGGATCTGTGCGCCGACGCATGGAACTGGTCTGCGATATCGATCTCGTTGCCGCCGTGCGTGGTTCGCCCTCGGTTGTTGCCGCCGCCGTCGCGCACATGCCCGGCGTGCGCGAAGTGATTGGCGGTGGCGGTCGCACTGTGACGCTGCGCTTTGCCGATGGCGTGTCACTGGATCTCGTTTGCGTGCGCCCCGAGCAGTTCGCCTTGGCGTTCTGGCGCGCCACCGGCAGCACCGCGCACGTGCAACACATATCGGATCGCGCATCGATGTTGGGCTTCGTGTTGGCCGGCGACGAACTCCGCGACACCGATGGCACGCTGATGCCGGTGATGCACGAGCGCGATCTGTACACGCATTTGGCGCTTTCCTATTGCGAACCGGAGTTGCGGGAAGGTGCGGGGGAGGTCGAAGCCGCCGCCCGGAACGCCTTGCCGGAGCTTATCACTGCGGGGGATCTCGTCGGGGCGTTGCACTGCCATTCGCAGTATAGCGACGGTGGCGCGTCGATCACCGATATGGCGGCGGCGGCATTGGCACGCGGCCTGGGTTACCTCGGCATCAGCGACCATTCGCAGTCGAACACCTATGCCGGCGGACTCTCGCGTGACGCGATTCGGGCGCAACACGCCGAGATTGACGCGTTGAATTCGCGGTACGTGACGGAAGGCGTCGGGTTCCGGGTGCTCAAGGGTATCGAGGCAGACATTCTGCCGTGTGGTCGCGTGGACTATGATGCCGAATTTCTCGATCATTTCGATTTCGTGATCGGATCAATCCATACGCGCTACGGCATGAACGCCAGGCAAATGACCGATCGCGTCATGAAAGCGCTGGACGATCCGCATCTGACCATCCTCGGTCATCCCACGGGCCGACTGCTGCTGACGCGCGAGCCCTACGAAATCGACTTGCGCGCCGTGATCGAGAAGGCGGGCGCCACGGGTGTGGCAGTGGAGCTCAATGCCGATCCGCATCGACTGGACATCGATTGGCGGGCGTGTCGCATCGCGGCCGAGTGCGGGACGATGGTGTCCATCGGACCCGACGCGCACTCGCCGCAGGGATTTGCCAATCTCGAATTGGGTGTGGCGATCGCGAGGAAAGGTTGGCTGTCGCGTGGGAATGTGCTCAACACGCGAGGGGCGGATCAGGTGCTCGCGTTCGCGGCTGCACGACGCATGCCGTCAACGGCTGGGACTCGCTCGACATCGCCGCGTCACCACGTGCAGCGGAGCTGAGCACGTGGTACGAGGCACTGGCACCGGTCCAAGACAACCACTCTCGCGGAGCAAACCCGGCAAGACCGCCACCCGCCCGTCGCCTGCCGTAGCCGCCGCGCCAACCCGCGCGAGTGCCGCACGCGGTCCCGGTCGCTCAAAGTCCGTGGGTCAGAAGCCGTCGCAGAAGGCCCCCACCGTGGCGAAGTCGCCTCGCTCGAAAGCCGACAAGCAAGCCATTGCCACGGTGGTGCTCGACCGTCTGATGGTGGAGTATCCCGATGCGCATTGCGAACTCGATCATCGGAACGCCTTCGAACTTCTGTGCGCCACGATCTTGAGTGCCCAGTGCACCGACGTGCGGGTGAACATGGTGACACCGGCGCTGTTTGCGCGATATCCCGACGCCGCGGCGCTGCGTGCGGCGCCACTCGAGGATGTCGCAGAGCTCGTGCGGTCAACAGGGTTCTATCGCGCCAAAGCGAAAAGTCTGGTGGGTATGGCGACCGCGCTCAGCGAGCGGCACGGTGGCGAGGTACCGCGATCAATCGCGGAGTTGGTGGCGCTCCCCGGCGTTGGGCGGAAAACGGCCAATGTGATCCTGGGCAACGCCTTCCACGTGAACGAAGGGATTGTGGTGGACACACATGTGCAGCGGCTGGCTCGGCGACTGGGCTTGACTCGAGAGCCTGATCCGATCGGGATCGAAAAGGAACTCATGCCGCTTTTTCCGCGCAGTCACTGGGCGGTGTTGAGCCATTTGCTCATCTGGCATGGCCGCCGGGTATGCTTCGCGCGGAAGCCGAACTGCCAGTCCTGTGTGGTGTGCGAGATTTGCCCCAGCGCCGAGTAGCGCCAGTCAAGCGCAACGCGCGATGTCGTCGTTCAGCGTCGCGGTCTGACGTGATACACCTCAAGCGGCGACTGCGGCGAACTCCATGCAAGATCACAACAGGCAGTCAGCGCGTCGTCGAATTGCCTTCGCCCCGAGACGGACTCGAGGGTATTCCGCTTCCACTCGCGCTCGTCGACGACAATCCAGTTAGCGCCAATGTCAGCCAGTCGATCAATCGTGGGAATATGGAACGGCGGCGGGAACGACGTGACATACGGCACGGGATGCGCCTTGATCTGCATCAGCACATAGGCCGCCGCCACAACGGTATCGCGCGCGCCGGTGTGCGCGGACAGCCAGGCAACCGCAGGCTTTTCAGTATTTCTCACGGAGACCATTGCCAGCAGCACGCGCGTCGAACCGAAGGCCACGATGAGCATAAGCAGTAACGATGTCCACGTGAGTGAACCGCGCGTATGCAGTTTTCGCTCCGGGCGGCGCTCGACATCGCACAACAACCATGCGGTGAGAAAGCAAATAGGGGCGGTGATCACCACCCGATGGTTGTCCTGCACATAGAACTGGATCGACTGAAACACCGCACCCAAAACAAGCCACAGGGTCATCAGGAGCTGTTCCCGCTTGACCCAAGCCATGCACAACGCGGCGAAGGCCAGTCCCAGCATCAGCGGCTCCTGAAGCCCAAACCAGGCCAGCGTCGCCTCGATCGCCCGCGGATCGAGGCCGAATCGACCAATCCTGAACCACGGCGGCGGGTTCTTGATCTCGGAGATTCGCATGTCAGTGCCCCAGCCGATCGCGAACGCCACCGGGTACTGGCGCTGCAACTGCCAAAATACCAGTGCGGCAATCGAGCCGCCTATCGCCAATGCAGCGGAAAGGCGAACCAGGGGTCGCCAACGCCACGTGGACCTCGGAGGCCACACCGCAGCCAAGGCGACCGCCGGAAGCACAAAGACGGCGCTGGCCTTGGTAAGCAGCAGCAGCGCCGTGACCATCGTGACCGCGACCTCCCAGGCAAGCCGACGATGGGAATTCAACGCATTCAGCGCACAAAGGCATAAGGCGAACATGAGCGTGATCTGGAACGGCTCGATGTACGCGCGACGATCAACCATCACGGCCGAGTAGCTCGTGCCCAGCAGAAGCGTTGCCCAGAAGGCCACATTGGCGTCGGCCAGCCGACGCGACAGTCGGTAGAAGAGCGCCAGTCCCATCAGCGAGACGACAATTGAGACCGGGCGCGTGACCCAGTGGTACGGGCCAAACAGCCACATGGGCCCACCCAGCAACCAGTGGTAGCCCGGTGCCATCACGTAGTCACGACTGGCACCACCGCCATCCAACCATTGACGCACGGCCAAGGGCCATCCGCCTTCGTCGGAGGAGATGTTCGGGAATCGGTCGACACCGATCCAGTGCAGCGACAGCACAAGGATCACCGCGACGGCGATGACCCAGCGAGGCGGCGCTGCGGATGGCGGGGCGATCGGTCCGGACGAGGTGGCGTTCAAGAGCGGCGTGAAAGTCGGAGTGGGAATGCCTGACCGACGCGCAACGTACGGGAGCGGCAACCAATATCGCCAGCCGGTATGGCGTGCCCGGCCCACGCGAAGTGGTCCGGGAACCAAACGCCTTTGGCCGTTGATCCCTCCTCACCCCGACGGGTACATTTCGCCCCTTCCCCAACGAGGATTTTCCTTGCCAAAGCTGGCCACCTTCGAAACAACCAAGGGCACCATTGTCGCCGAACTGTATGCCGGCGAAGCCCCCACAACGGTCGAGAATTTTGAAAAGCTCGCCAATGAGGGCTTTTATGATGGTGTGAAGTTCCACCGCGTCATCGCAGATTTCGTAGTGCAGGGGGGAGATCCGCTCTCCCGGGATCTTCCGGAAGGCGACCGCCGCATCGGCACGGGCGGCCCCGGCTGGCACATTGTCTGTGAAACCAGAAACAATCCCCACACGCACAAGGTCGGTGCGCTTTCGATGGCCCATGCTGGCAAGGACACTGGTGGAAGCCAGTTCTTCATGGTGCTGAGCGAGTTAAGTACACGGCACCTGAACGGCGTGCACACGGTGTTTGGGCAGATTACCACAGGCCTCGACGTCATGGCGACGATCGTCGCGAACGATGCCATGACCGCGGTTCGCGTCGCGGACGCGGAATAACCTCACACCACCCCCTGACATGTCACACGATCATCCGAAGGGCGGGTCCGACATGAGCGCCGCCTTCGCGGGACTCATCGGAGGTGCACTGTTCATCGGCGCGATCCTATACGGCATCGTGCTGCTCACCAACAACCAATTCAAGAAGGAAGGGGGCGAGAAAAAGACCGGTTCCCTGATTGTCCTTTCTTCGGTCAACGTTTGACCTGAGACGACATGGCAGCGCGCACGTTCGCGCGAGCGGGCCGCAGTGTGCTGTTGCTGCTCGCGTCCGCTGCCACGAACGCGGCCGCGCAAAGCACCACAATCTCACTCGGTGATGCGGCGCGTCTGGCCGCGAAGCAGAGCGGCGGCGTGGACGTCGCGCGCGCGCGCGTTGAAGCCGCTCAGGCGCGTGTCACGCAACGACGCGGTGCGCTTCTGCCCGACCTGACAGCGGGGGTTCAGCAGGCGTCGCGCACTACCAACTCGGCCACCTTCGGATTCACTTTTCGCGATCCGCTTGGTCGTCCGCTGTTGAATCCCAATGGTGAGATCATCGGGCCGGTGCCCACGGTTGACCTGCGCTATCGCATTCAACAGCCGTTGGTGGACTTGGGGAGTCTCGCCAGGTGGCGCGCGGCGCAAGCGGCGAGCGACGCCGCATTGGCGGACGTGAGTGCCCAGGCCGACGCCGCCGCCTCGGTGGCCGCGCTGACGTACGTGCGCGCCGCACGGGCCGATGCGCAAGTGTCGGCGCGCGTGGCGGATTCCGTGCTGGCCGCCGACGTGTTGCGTATCGCGCGTGATCAGCTGCAAGCAGGCGTGGGAATCGCGCTCGACGTGACCCGGGCCCGGTCGCAATTGGCGGCCACACGGGCGCAGATCATCATTGCCCGCAACGAACGCGATCGGGCCCTGCTCGAACTGAAGCGAGCGATGGGAATGTCGCTCGACGCACCCCTCACGTTGCGCGATTCGCTCGGTGCGCTGCCGGAGGACCTGGCCGTACCCGATGAAGCAATTGCGCTGACAAAGGCTGGTCAGGCGCGCTCGGACATTCAGGCATTGGAGTCGCAGGAAAGCGCGCAGCACCGCGCGATTTCGGCGATTCGGTGGGAACGCACGCCGCAACTCGCGCTCATGGTGGATCAAGGCGTCATTGGCAAGAACTGGGGGCACTTGCTCCCAACCTACACCTGGGGCGTCCAGCTCTCGGTTGGATTGTTCGACGGCTTTCGGCGCGACGGCCGGGTGCAGGAGCAGATCGCGAGCGCGCGGGAAATCGACATCCGGTTGCGCGAGCTGCGCGTCCAAAGCGCACTGGAAGTGCGCGCAGCGCTGCTGGATCTGGCGGCGGCACGCGAGCAGCTCGACGCGGTACGAGAACGACTGGCGTTGGCCGAGCAAGAAGTTGCGCAGGCGCAGGAGCGCTTCCGCGCGGGTGTGGCAGGGAACGCGGACGTGATCAGCGCGCTCGTGTCGCTGAACGCCGCGCGAACGCTGCGAATTGATGTTCTGGCAGCGTATCAGACTGCAAGGGTGAGTTTGGCGCGGGCGGTTGGTGGAGTCCGGGAGCTGCCGTGAGCGCGGCGCTTGGCACCTGTTCCTTTCGTCGTCCGTTTGTGGTTGCTTTAAGGGCTCCTCCCTATCCCACCCATGCCGTTGCCCCAGCCAACCCGCGCCGCCGCCCTGGCTCTCGTTCACGAGTGGACTCAGTCCGAGTCGCTCCGCAAGCACATGCTGGCGGTCGAAGCGGCGATGTGGGCGTATGCAATCCGATTTGGCGAGGACGAAGAGCTGTGGGCCGTGACCGGTCTCATCCACGACTTCGATTACGAACGATTTCCTAACAATGCCTTGGCCGCGAACGTCGAACATCCGGCGGAGGGCGTTCGGCACCTGCGCATGCTGGGATGGCCGGACATCGTTTGTGATGCCGTGCTCGGTCACGCGCACTACACCGGCGTCGCCCGAACGACCTTACTGTCAAAGACGCTCTTTGCCTGCGACGAACTGACTGGGCTGATCACGGCGGCGGCGCTGGTAAAACCGTCGCGAGCTGTTTCCGAGGTTGATGTCCCCGGGGTGCGAAGAAAGATGAAAGACAAGGCGTTTGCTCGTGGTGTGAATCGGGACGACGTGATTCAAGGCGCCGAGGCGCTGGGGATCCCGCTGGAGGAGCATATCGGCGTCGTGCTTGGCGCCATGCAGGCCGCAGCAGTCGTGCTCGGGCTGGCCGGAAGCGCGGCGGTGCCAGCCACTTCAACGGCCTCCGGCGCCGACGCGTAGTTCTCATGAAACCGCTTCGCCCTGTGACGTCACTCGACTTTCCCATCCCTGTTTCGAATTCCCTCCCGGGTAACGAATCAGCGGATCGGGACAGAACGGGAGACAGTCAGAAGTCAGCGTCGAGCGGTCGTGTCGAAGAAAAGGTGGTGCCGTTGGCTCCAGTCGAATCCGATCGGCCCGTCGAAAGTATTGCGCCGCCCGGTGCCGACATGCTCGCAGAGCGCCGCTTGGTATTGGCGGCTCAAGGGGGGGACGGTTCGGCATTTGCAGGGTTGGTGCATCGACATCAACGGCGCGCGTATGCGGTGGCACGAGCAATCGTCTTGTCGCACGATGACGCCGAGGACGCGGTGCAGGAGGGATTCCTCCATGCGTTTCGCGCGCTTGAACGATTCCGTCCGGAGCAGGCGTTTGGCGCCTGGCTGCATCGCATAGTGGCAAACGCCGCGCTGGATATCGCGCGGCGCCGGAAGGTGCGTGATGCAGACGAGTTGCCGGAAACGCTGTCGTCGCCGCATCGCGATCCTGCGGAAGCCGACGAACTGCGTTCACGGCTGGCG
>JANOKE010000047.1:0-3953 GCA_031419135.1 Gemmatimonadaceae bacterium | reverse complement strand
TTCGGATGGGTCTCCGCCCCATTGAAGGCACGGTGAAGAAGGACTCGATCAACTTTGCGCTCAAGGGCGGGGAAGTGGAGCTGCGCTTCATGGGGACCATCACCGACAAGGACACCATGAAGGGAATCGTTGACCTGGCCGGTCAGGGCAGCGCGACGTTTGCCGGAACGCGGAGTTCGCCGTGAGTTGCCGGTGCGTCGTGGAAGAACGTCACGCCCTTCGTGGGATGAAAACCTATCACCCCGGCGCGAAGCCGGATTCAGGAACTCGCTGATGCCCCGTAAACCTGTCTCTCCAAAGGCCGAGAAGTCCTCGGCCCGCAAGGCCGCTCCCAGCCCGCGTGGACCTGCTGCGCTCGGGCCCTACTCCCACGCCGTGTGGTCGGGCCGTCAGTTGTTCCTGTCCGGTCAGACCCCGGTGGACCCTGCAACGGGCCAACTGGTATCAGGGGATGTTGAAGTCCAGACCCATCGGGTCTTTGACAACCTGCAGCTGGTGCTTGAAGACGCCGGTCTGTCCATGGATGACGTAGTCAAGTGCAACGTCTATCTTACGGACATGGTGAATTTTTCGGCCATGAACCAGGCCTACAAGACACGGTTCTCGGCACCATATCCGGCCCGCACTACTGTTGCTGTTGCCGGGCTTCCACTCGGTGCGCAGGTTGAAATCGAACTCGTTGCCCGTCGTCCCGGCTGAGCCTTCAGCCTTGGTTCTACCACTCTCTCCCACACTGCCCCTCCATGACCAGACAACGCATTGCACGCCTGTCCGTCGTGGCCGCCCTGTTTCTCGGCGCCGCGACCGCAACCGCTCAACGCATGCTTGCCGATTTCGGCGGCGTGTGGAACGTGACCGTAGAAGGTCCACAGGGGCCAATGAATTCGCAGCTCACCCTCAAGCAAACTGCCGACACCGTGTCGGGCGAGTTCGAGTCCGAGCTTGGCAAAGCACCGGTGTCCGGCATGGTGAAGGGTGACTCCATCAAGTTCAGCTTCGGACTCGATATGGGTGGCCAGCAGATTTCGATTCAGGCCATTGGTGCGCTCAAGGACAAAGACAATCTGGCAGGATCGCTCGAAGTGGCGGGGATGGGTGGGTTTCCGTTTACGGCTGTTAAGAAACAACAGTAGGAAGTCGGTAGTCGGTAGTCTGAAGTACTGTTAGCAGAGTAGGAAGTAGCTTAGCAGAGTAGGGAGTAGAACGGGTACTCAGTACGAAAGCATAGTGAGTACTGAGCATGGAGTGCTGAGTTTGGAGACGGGAGATGTCCGTGGCTCGGATGTCTCCCGTCTTTCCGTCTACCGTCTCCCGTCTGTTCTTCCATACGTCAACATCACCGTTCCGCTGTTCTTGTATACGCGATGCTCGCGGAGCGCGAGTTGGGTTTGGGATGCCGGGAGGGCGCGGAGGGGGATGCCGCCGCCCAGCAACATGGGTATCACCGCGACCTCTACGTCGTCCACGACGCGGGCTTCCAGCAATGTGCGAAACAGGTCGCCGCCGCCGAACAGCCAGATGTCTTTTCCCGGCGTCTGCTTGAGCTGCGTGATGCGGGTGGCGACGTTGTCAGACCAGACTTCTGCACCGGTGGCCGTGCTGAGCGTGTTCGAGCAGACGATCACCCGCATGCCCTTCCACATCGCCATGCCGTCCGACGGATACGCAGACGACGCTTCGTAGGTTTTGCGACCGAGGAGCAGCGTATCGTAGCGCGTGAACATCGCGCCGAAATCGATCTCGGGATCCATGGGGATCCAATCGAATTCACCGTTCGGACCGGCGATGAAGCCGTCGAGGGAGGCGGCAACGGAGTAGCGGAGGCGGCGCATGGGAGCTCCTGAGGCACGGGTGCGATGGTGTCCTGGGTTGTTTGTAAACGAACGTTCATTTATATTAAACATCATCGCGCTGAGCGCCAGTCCCCACATTTCCCGTTTCCGACCGGTCTGCATGTCACGTCCCCGACGCATCAGTGACGATGAGATTCTCATGGCGACCGCCCGGGTGATGGGACGGGTCCCGCCGAGTGAGTTGACGTTGGCGCTGGTAGGCAGGGAGGCCGGACTGGCGCCGGCCACGCTGCTGCAGCGCTTTGGCTCGAAGCTGGGGCTGCTGCAGGCGTTCGCGCGGGCCGGCGCCAGCGGAATGCCGGATGCCCTCGTGGCGGTGCGCGCCCGCTACGCATCGCCAACCCGAGCGATCGAGGCGTATCTGACAGGATTTGCCCTGCTGGCACCCACAGCCGACGTGCTGAACAACAATCTGGCGTATCTGCAACAGGATCTGTCTGAGCCCACCCTACGGGCGCCAACGCAGGCAATATTCGCAGCGCATGAGCAGGCGCTGCAATCGATGCTTGACGATGCGGTGACTGCCGGGGAACTCATTGGCGTGGATGTGCGGGCCGTGGCGCGTACGCTGTTGGCGGTCGTTCAGGGGACGCTGATCGTGTGGGGGGTGTATCGCACCGGCAGCGTGCACACGGCAATTCGAGGTGAGGTGCACGGGGTGCTGCGGCCGTATCAGAGAGGGAGCGGGTAAATGGGTGAGTCTCAGACTTATCATTTCAACCTGAATCCTGCGTGAGGTACGTTACTTGGGCGCCGAGGTGTCATACGACACCGAGCGGGAACAATCGACGAACGCGAGCTTTGCCGCATCGGCATGAACTTCACCCCAGGGGTGAATTTCGTTCCGGACCGCATTCTCCGTTTTTTCAGCCCCCTCGGCCGCGCTGGTCCCGTTGGCGTCGAAGCAGGTGAACGCACACATGCTGGGTTGGGGTTGATACTTGAACACAATGTTGCTTTGCGCACTTTGCGACGTTCGAGGTTGAATTGGTTTGGTATTTCTCTACCGCGGAGTTCGCAGCGTTCGCGGAGGACAGCATTCTGCGTGACAGCGGGCCCTTCAACGAACTCCACGTAGTTGATTGCGTGTGGAATCCATCGCGCAGCGCGGGTTCGAAGGATCTGACCGCCAAGGACGCGAGGGTCGCCAAGGGACGACGTTATTGAACCCGAATCCTGCGTGAGGGACGCTGTCTCCGTTTTTTGCCTCTTTTCCCATCGGTCGCGCTGGACCCGTCGGCGTCGAAGCAGGTGAACTCACGCTGGATTAGAGTTCAATACATGGCGTGATCCGGCGCTACCACTCCGTTGAATCCACCAGGCGTTGCGCGGTGCATGGGACGGGATCATACTCCGTTGTGAGTTCTCGGCGCTCCTCAGGGACTCGCGGCCCTTTCGATCACATGATATGCATCGCACCGTGGAAGCCATTGTCGACGTCGACGGGCGGGTTCGCCTCTTGGAGCCCGCGCGCGTCACGGGGCCGAGTCGCGCCCTCCTCACCATTCTCGACGAACCGGCTGACGAATCGACGAATCTCGGTGCGCTCCTGAGCGAGACCGCGCTCGCCGACTGGGATCGGCCCGAGGAGGACAGCGCGTGGAGCCACCTGCAGCCCGTGCCGTAGTTCTGGTTCGGTTTCCGTTCTCCGATCTCTCTGGCTCGAAGTTTCGCCCTGCGCTCGTATTGGGCGATCCGGCTCGCGGGGATTTCGTCCTGTGACAGATCACGAGCAATCCGTACGCTGATCCCTTCGCTGTCGAGCTCACCGATGCCGACTTCGCGGACGGCTCGCTTCAGCGGGTCAGCTTTGCGCGTCCGGGCAAGCTATTCACCGCACATCAGAGCCTCTTGAGCGCACGCGTCGGCATCCTGGTCCCAGCCGCTCACGCACGAGTTGTTGAGCGGCATCGTCGCTCTCCTATCCCAACCTTGGGTTATTGCTTCATGAGGGGACCTGAGGGGTGAGCACCAAAAGGCGTGAGGGTGGAGCGGTGAGCAACTGAAGCGGTGAGGGTGGAGCGGTGGGGGGGGGGGGGTGTGGCGGTTGGGTTGGCGAGGGGTGAAGGTAACCACACCCCACACCCGCGCATCCCAAAC
>JANOKE010000046.1:0-3134 GCA_031419135.1 Gemmatimonadaceae bacterium | reverse complement strand
CCGGGCGATTTGCTGAGGAGATCGTTCCCGTGTCCGTGCCGCAGAAAAAGGGAGATGCAGTGCTCGTATTGGAGGACGGGTTCATCCGTCCGGATACAACGATGGAGACGCTGGCGCGACTCAAGCCGGCGTTTCGCACGGACGGTTCGGTGACGGCCGGCAATGCTTCGGGGCTCAACGACGGTGCCGCCGCCCTGCTGATCGCGTCGACGCGTGCGATTCGCGATATGCAGCTCACTCCAGTGGCACGGATTGTGAGTAGCGCGGCGGCCGGCGTGGAGCCGCGACTGATGGGGATGGGTCCGGTGCCCGCGTCTCAGTTGGCATTGGCTCGCGCGGGGCTCACGATCGATCAGATGGATGTGATCGAACTGAACGAGGCGTTCGCCGCGCAGGGGCTGGCGTGTCTGCGGCAACTGGGGATTGACGACGCTGATGCGCGGGTGAATCCGAATGGGGGCGCGATTGCGCTCGGTCATCCGTTGGGAATGAGCGGTGCGCGGCTCGCGCTCACGGCAACGCGCGAGTTGCAGCGCCGAGGGACGCGCTACGCGCTGTGCACCATGTGCATTGGCGTGGGCCAGGGGTTCGCGCTGATTCTGGAACGGGTGTAGGTCCTGTATCGTGCGCGGTTCATGATTTACGCATTCGACGGCTTCGTGCCGGTGATTCACGACAGCGCGTTTATTCATCCGCAGGCTGCCGTGACCGGAAACGTCATCATCGGGCGTGACGTGTATGTGGGCCCGGGCGCGGCCATCCGCGGCGACTGGGGAGGCATCATCATTGAAGATGGGTGCAACGTTCAGGAGAATTGCACCATCCACATGTTTCCCGGCGTGGTGGTGATGCTCGAGGCGGGCGCGCACATCGGACACGGCGCGATTGTGCACGGCGCGCGCATTGGGGCGAACGCGCTGGTGGGCATGAACGCCGTGATCATGGACAACGCGATCGTGGGAAGCGGATGCGTGGTGGGCGCGCTCTGTTTCGTGCCAACCGGCATGGAGATCCCGCCGCGCAAGGTGGTGGTGGGGAATCCCGCCAGGATCGTGAAGGATGTGACCGATGAGATGCTGGCGTGGAAGTCGGCCGGCACGCAGCTCTATCAGCAGTTGCCGGCAGCGATGCGGGCAGGATGGACGGCGGTTGAGCCGCTTCGCGAATTGCCGGCCAACCGCCCGACGCAGTCGAGCATGCTGCAGAATTGGCTGGACACGAAGTCCAGTACCCCGTGAACACTTTGATGGAACGCGCATGTTGACACTCATGAACTACGCGCAGGGCGAGTGGGTGGCGGGAACCGGAAAAACCGCCGAGTTGGTTCACGCGGTCACCGGCGAGCGTATTGGTGAAACCGGCAGCGGTGGCCTCGACTTCCAGGCCATGGCCGCGTATGCGCGCACCGTGGGTGGGCCCGCGCTGCGCGCCCTGACCTTTCATCAGCGTGCCGCCATGTTGAAGGGCGTGGCGAAGTATCTGATGGAGCGAAAGGACGCATTCTATGTGTTGTCCAGTGCCACGGGTGCAACGACAGCGGACAGTTGGGTGGATATCGACGGCGGTATCGGCACATTCTTCGCGTACTCGAGTCGTGGGCGTCGCGAGTTTCCGAACGAAACGTTTCATGTAGAGGGCCCCACCGAGGCGTTGTCCAGGCACGGCACGTTCGTGGGGCGACACATCTGCGTGCCACTTGAAGGGGTGGCGATTCACATCAATGCGTTCAACTTTCCCGTCTGGGGGATGATGGAAAAGCTGGCGCCGGCACTGCTGGCCGGCATGCCGTGCATCGTGAAGCCGGCCACCGCGACGAGCTTTCTGACCGAGTCCGTTTTTCGCGCGATGATTGAATCCGGCATCTTTCCGGCTGGGGCGATGCAACTGATTTGCGGCAGCGCGGGTGACCTCTTGTCGCACGTGAACGAACAGGATGCCGTGGCGTTCACCGGGTCGGCGGCGACCGGCCGGATGCTCAAGGAGAGTCGCGCCATCATCGAGCATTCCGTGCGCTTCAACATGGAAGCCGACTCGTTGAATTGCTGCATTCTGGGACCCGATGCGGTGCCGGGCACCGACGAGTTCGAATTGTTCATCAAGGAAGTGACCCGCGAAATGACGGGCAAGGCGGGGCAGAAGTGCACCGCTATCCTGCGTACGATCGTGCCGGCCGGCATGGAAACAGATGTGGTGAACGCGCTGCGTGGCCGATTGGAGAAAACAACGATTGGTGATCCGCGTATCGACGGGGTGCGCATGGGCCCGCTGGCCAGCAAGGGACAGGTGCGCGATGTGAGCGCGAATGCCAGCCGCATTCGTTCCGCGACCGAGCTGGTGTTTGGTGGTGACGATTTTCAGGTAGTTGGGGCGGATCGTGAGAAGGGCGCATTCTTTGGTCCGATGCTGATGGTGTGTGACGCGCCGTTCAGTCATCATGAGCCACACGACATCGAAGCGTTTGGACCGGTGAACACGGTCATGCCATACCGCTCGCTCGACGAGGCGGTGGCATTGGCCAAGCTGGGGCGTGGCTCACTCTGCGGCTCACTGGTCACTGCCGATGCGTCGGTGGCGCGCACGGTGATCCTTGGCACCGCGGCGTACCACGGTCGCCTGCTGGTGCTCGACCGCAGCAGCGCGAAGGAAAGCACTGGGCACGGTTCACCGCTTCCCAATCTGGTGCACGGTGGCCCGGGACGCGCCGGTGGCGGCGAGGAGATGGGTGGTGGGCGCGGCGTGCTGCACTACATGCAGCGCACCGCCATTCAAGGGAGTCCGAGTGTGCTTACGGCGATCACCCGCGAGTGGACGAACGGTGCAACGCAGATCACCCATGCGGTGCATCCGTTCCGCAAGACATTCGACGAGCTGCAGGTGGGCGATACGCTCATCACAGACACGCGGCTGATCACGCTGGACGACGTAGTGAAGTTTGCCGAACTCAGTGGCGACCGATTTTACGCGCACATGAACGATGCGGAGGCGCGCACCAACGGCGTATTCGAAGGGCGGGTGGCGCATGGATACTTCATTGTGTCGGCGGCGGCTGGGTTGTTTGTTGATCCAGCGCTGGGTCCGGTGTTGGCAAACTATGGCATGGAGAAACTGCGATTTACCAAACCGGTGTATCCCGG
>JANOKE010000045.1:0-2057 GCA_031419135.1 Gemmatimonadaceae bacterium | reverse complement strand
CAGCTCGCGCTCCCCCGTCAGCGTGCGAATGGCGGCGGTGACGGTGCGGGCGGCGACGCGGGCGATCTCGCCGAGGAGACGGCGGCGATAGAGGCAGTACGCGCGCAGCCGCTTCGGGATCGTCAGCACCACCTGCCGGTGTGGCACGGGCGCGAGCAGCGACGTGTCGAGCCACTGGGTCCAGATCGCGAGGCGCTTGGCGTGACAGCTCGGGCAGAAGTAGCGGCACTTGCACGGGAAGGCCAGCAGATACTCGTGCGTGCACACGTCGCAGCGGATGCGCGCGAACCCGTGGTCGAGCACGCCGCAGGCGAGGAACTTGTCAGCGACCTGTGCGACGACGGGGCGCCATGGGCCATACTCGCGCGCGAAGCGCGCGTCGTAGACCGTCTGCAGGCGAGGCAGATGGTCCGACACCAACCGAAAGAGCGGCGACGCCTGAGGGCGCCGGGGTTTGTAGACGCCACGCGCCGCCGGCGCCGCGTCGGGCATGCGCGCTCCGGGACCGAGGAGCGCCGAGGCGCCCGATGGCCTCAGGAGCAGAGTTGGCAAATTCGGTTGGCATGAGCGCGCGTGCTGGTGTCGCAACTTGCGCAAACGCCAGCGCCGGCGACGATGGCAATAATATGCATAAACGTTATATTATTGACATTCGGAGGATCCATGCGCGAACCATCATGGCAGCAAATTCTCTTCTCCATCGCCGAGGGGCAACTCGGCTACTTCACCGCCGCCCAAGCCAAAGCGGCGGGTGTTCGTCAGGTGCGTCTGGTTCAGCTGGCGAAAAGCGGCGACATCGAGCGCATCAGCAGAGGCGTGTATCGCCTGACGCGGTACCCCATCTCGCCACTCGGACAGTACGCGGAGGCAACCCTGTGGCCGCAAGTGCGTCGGCCTGACGTACGCGGTACGCTTTCGCACGAGTCCGCGCTCGCGTTCTATCATCTGAGTAACGTGAGTCCAGCGAAAGTGCATATCACGCTTCCCGTTGGGTTCCGTGTACGTCGCGCGGTACCCCGCCATATCGTTCTTCACTACGCCGAGCTTGAGGACAACGACGTGCGCGTCGTAGAGGGGATACCGGTTACGACACCCGTTCGCACCATCCGCGACGTGCACGCCGAGCACCTCGGCGCCGCACTCGTGCGGCAGGCCATCGACGATGGTCGACGGAATGGTGAACTCACCTACGATGAAGCAGACCGTCTCTCACACGAGTTGCTCGGTGCCGATCGCCGCCGCGCGCGCGCGCGTTTCCGGCGATGACGCGACACACGCTAAAGCATTCGGCTGGCCCTCCAGCGTCGGCCGGCGTGCTCACCAGACATGCTCGTGCGTACGCACAGCGAGCCGGTGTCAGCGAAGGTCGAGTGCGAACATGGATCGCGTACATGATCATGTCTGGCATGTTGGAGCGATCCGCTACCGCCGTCGACGGCTATCGATTCACGGTGAAAGGCGGCGTGGCGCTCGAGCTGCGCCTCGGTGACCGCGCTCGGGCCACGAAGGACATCGATCTCGTCCTCCATGATGATCATGTTGACATGGCGCGTGCGCTTGAACGGGCGCTCACCGCCGAGCCAGATCAGGGATTCGTTTTTCGTCGAAAGGGTGAGCCAAAGCGACTGGACAATGGCGCGATGAACTTGGAGTTCGGTGTCACCTATCGCGGTGGCGCATGGACCAGTGTGGCGGTAGACGTCGCGCGAGCCGAGCGGGGTGAATCGGAGGTAGAACAACTTCCGGGTATTCCGTTGTTCGATGCGTTCGGTGTGCACGGGCCAGTCGATCTGCCGTGTCTGACGCTGCGGATGCATATCGCGCAGAAATTGCACGGCATGACCCTGCCGCCGCGCTCCGGCAAGCGCAATGAACGCTTTCGGGATCTCGTTGACTTGCTGATGCTGGCGCCGCTCGTCACCGACTACGTGGCCCTGTGCGACGCGTGCCACATGGTGTTTCAGACGCGCGCTACTCATTCCTGGCCACCGGCTCTCGAGGCCCCTGTGCACTGGATGGAGCCGTTCACTCAACTAGCGACGGAACTCGCGCTGCCC
>JANOKE010000044.1:0-3244 GCA_031419135.1 Gemmatimonadaceae bacterium | reverse complement strand
TGGTCGGTCGCCTTCCCTCCAGACCCTCCGCCGACGCGACCAGCGCGCCGTTGTTCGGGCCCTTCGACGGTACTACGCGACCGTCCGACTCCCCGGGGACGTGCGTGGAGGGGTTACGGCGCATGGCCTTCACCTCCCGTCCCGCCACTACTTCCGTGGCGGGCGTCTCTGGGGTCTCCCAGTTCTCGCGCGCGGAGTTTCCATACATGCGCGGGGTCTCCGACTGCGCAGGGTCCCTGAACGGCTCGCCCTCTCGCCGTCCAGAATATGGCCTTCCGGTCGCTTAACACCGTGGGCACCCTGATGAGATCCTGATTTCGCAGCTCAATACCCGGCCTGCATGTGCCCCTGTCAACGCTTCGAGAGCAGCCTCACGGCTGGCCCCGCATGACTCGGGGTCAGGATGGTTGGCTAGACCTTTCCTGTGTGACTCTTTCATTCACGACTCCGCGCCGGTTTATCCTGGCGCACTAAGCGTCCGGAATTGCCATGTCACCGTTGGTCAGGCGGTGGTCGGATGCTGCGCGGAGTTGTTTTGTGGGAGTTGTGGTGCGTGAAGCGCCACCGCGGCGTGGTGCGGACTACTGCGGACTCGCAGCGCCGAACAGATCGCGCCAGCGATCGGGCAGGAGGTCCGTCACCGGGACGTGTTCGCGGAGTTTGCGGAGCACGTCGGTGAAATACGGCAGCGGAGGCACCCCGTGTTGCGCGCAGGTGCGCGTCAGCGAATAGAGCACCGCGGCGCGCCGCGCGGCCTCGTGCGATCCGGCGAACAAATAGTTCTTGCGACCGACGGCTACGGCGCGGAGCTGTCGCTCCGTGCCGTTGTTATCCAGGAGCAATCGCCCGTCGTCGAGGAAACGGATCAGTGCCGCCCAGTGATTGAGCACAGAGCGCGTCGCTTTCGCGAAGGCACTGCTCGGGGGTTCGTTCAGGTGCGCGCGGGCCAGGGCGTGTTGGAGTTTCTCCAGCACGGGGCGCGACCGCTCCTGTCGCAGGAGTGCGCGATCCGGCGGCGACAGGTTTTTCGCGTCGGCCAGATGCTCGATCCGGTAGAGCCGCGCGATCAGTTGCAGCGGGTAGGCCACCCGGCAGTCGGTCGGCTGCAACTCCACACAACTCGATTTGATACGACTTCAACGGAACGCGATGCTCGCGTTTCCATGTCTTCATCATTGAGTCTGGCTCGTTCAGAATTCCGGTGTCGCCGCGAGCGGGACAGCAGCACGTGGAAGTGGATGCGGGTGAGTTGATGCTCATGCTCGAGGGACTCGATCTCCGGAATGCCCGTCGGCAGCCTCGGACTCACGAAGATGGACTGGAACAACAACACCCTGTACAAGAAGCTCCCCGTGACGCTTGTCTATTCGAAGGCATTCGCAGACATCATACAGCAAAACCCGAGTATGGTGGATGCCGTCTACGATTTCCGAAATTTCATGTAGGCATCGACCGCGCGTTGGCTGACGTTCTGGCCCCGCGATGCGTCATGGTACGGAGCGCAGTGAGCGTCTGCTCGAGCGCCTCGATCTCGCGCCAGTCGACAGTCGGCTCGCCTCGCCCATCAAGCACTGGTTCGCCTTGAGAGTCCGGTCGCCCTTCTTCGCGCAGCAGAACACAAGCCCCAGCGGTGCCGCTTCTCGGCCCCGCTGGGGCTTGCGTCGTCGCCACGGCATCGGAAGTATCTCACGCACATGTGCGGGAAAGCATCGCGCTCCACGGCTGACTTTCGTCGGCTCTCCATCGTTCCTCGAGGCCCGGGCTGGCTTTTGCGCGCAAGCTTCGGTCTAACGAACGTTGCTGCTGACGAGCGGTCTGTCGGATTGCGCCGGCTCGCTGCGCTCGCTGGCGCTCTGTTATGATTCGCTCGCAGCAGAACTATTGGCGTTGAGGCTGTAGAAAAAGCCTCAACGCGCTTCGCGTGAAGGCCCCTCATCGCGCAAAAAACATCGCGCGTGCCCCCGATCGGACATTGATAGACAGTAGCGCGGAGAGAAACCCGCGATGGAGACGTCATTCGCGACCGCGCGCACGGCTTCCGAATCGTGATTTACGCCGCGTAGCCCGCGTGGGTGAGCTTTTCGATGTTGTGGACAGAGAAAAGAGCAGCCAATGGCCGTTCACTTTCGCCCGGCCGCGCAGCGTGAAGCGATCGAGCCGTTTGTTGTAGCGCATGTTGCCAAACACCGGCTCCACCGTGCCAAACCGTTGCCCGTACGGCTCGCGCCCCTCCGGTGCATCGAGACGCTGTTACATGCGCCTCGTGTGGGACTCCGTCGGTGCCGACTCTCGCCCGCGAAAAAAGGCGACGTTGCGAACGGCCGTCGTCTCGGCGGTGCGCAGACACTGCGCGCGCAACGCACACGGTGCACAATCCCGCTTCGCCACGAAAATGTTCGCCCACGTAGCCGTTCGTCACGTTGCTGGCGCCTTTGCGGTACAGGGCCTTCCCGGCCGGACACACACACGTGCGGGCGTCGGCATCGTAGGTGAAATCGCTCGGCGTAAACACTGACGACGATGGCGTCGCCTCGCGCGACTTGTCATGCAGCGGATCCGGCGCCGTGGTGTGGTGATTGCGATCGGCGAACCGTTCGTCGCGCGTGCGCATATCGGGATCGGCAACGAGCGCGGTGACCTTCAGCGCGGCGACCGCGGCGAGATTCGCTTCGTTATGATACCCCGCGTCGGCCGTCAGCACCGTCTCGCTCGTCCGGAGCGTTGCGAGCGCCTCCACGACCAGCAGCAGCAGTTCCTGCTCGGAGCCCGTCCCATGCGTTTGCGCATCCACAATGATCTGGTGCTTCGCATCGACCGTCGCGACGCCCGTGTAGCCTTGGATGACGCCTTTGTCCGTCGCCATCTTCGCACTCTCATTGTTCGTGCGATTGCTCTGGCGGAGGCCGCCCGTCGGTCCACGGCGATCCGTCGGATGCGTCGCGAGCCACTCGCGCAGTTGCTGGGCATCGCGCGCGAGCCGCGCGAGCCGGGCGGTCGTCTTGGCCGCGACATCGGGCTCCAGCTCCAGGGCATCCGTCGCGCGGTGCCCGTCCAGCATCGTCTGCGCGGCCTTCTCCAGCTACTCCGCCCGCTGCGTGAACTCGGCACGCGTGCCGCGCCGAAGCTTGGCGGCGTTGCCCGGCAGTTTCACGCCATCGATCGCCAACATCTCGCGCCCAATCAACCCCTGGCCCTCACAGACGGCGAGCACCGCGGCAAACACCTCCGCAATGTCGTCGCGCAG
>JANOKE010000043.1:0-8912 GCA_031419135.1 Gemmatimonadaceae bacterium | reverse complement strand
GAGGACAAACGAAAAGATCATCGCCGGCCCGGCGGCCAGGCGAATGACTTCGCCGTTTGGTCCGATGTGTCCCGCCGCCGCGGTTCCGATCGAAGTGAAAATTCCCGCGCCAATCACGGCGCCGATGGCCAACATGATGAGGTCACCAGCCCCAAGCGTGCGTCTCATGCCGCTTTCGCTGTCAGCGGTTGCTATTGGCTTCCGAACGAACAGTCCCATGATGCTCCCGGTGCGCGTGTCAAACCGCTGCCGCAACGCGGCACGAACACATGTGGTGATATGTGGAGCGACGACGGGATGCACGGTCGTCGAAAGGGCGGGCGGACGGGCGAAAGATCGGTGAAGCTACTGACGGGAGCAGCACCCAGCCAGAGTGGATCTTAGAGCGAATAGACTACTTCGTATTTTGCGCGCACGGGCACGCCCAACCCATTCGTGGCCGGCCGAAAACGAACCGACCTGAAAGCCTCACCGAGCTTTCGGTTGTAGTTGCCGTCTTTGGTGGGCGTGAATTGGATGTCGAGCACTTTGCCCGTTGAATCGACATCGAATTGCACCACAACCTCACCCTTGGCCTTGCCCGGAATTGGCATGGGCGGCAGGAACAGCTCAATAGGCGCCGGCGGATAGATCGTACCGGGCCCTCCCCCGGTACCGGGCCCCACGGCGCTCCCCCGCCCCGTTCCCACCCCTGATCCGATGCCACCGCCACTGCCGGGGCCCGCCCCTGCACTGCCATCAGTGCCAGCGCCGCCACCGGTTCCCAATGTGGCCGACTTCACGTCCGGAGCAACGGCGGTGGCAGCGGGCGCGACTTCCGGCTTCGGCTGAGGTGTTGGGGGAGGAACGATAGGAGGTGGCACCACCGGTTTGACTTCGGGGGGCTTCACCAGAGGGGGAATCACCGGTGGTGTCGGCGTCGGTGCAACGCGCACGTAGGTAAGGCGCTCCGATTTCCGTTGGCCTCCTGTTCCCCGGTTTCCGCCACCGCCGCCACCTGCTGGACCTGCGCCCCCGGCCCCCATAACCTCACGGATGAGTTCCGGCGACGTGAATGGAACAATCAACAGCAGGATCACCAAAACGTGCATGGTGATCGAGAGGGCCAAGCCTCCCGCACGACGACCCCTGGATACCGGAATCCCGATAGGCGGCCGGTAGCGGCCGCGCTCGCCGGGCTCCGGTGCTGGCGGCGGAACGTCGTGCGGAATAGGGCTGTACGGAGTTTGCGGATCCATAGGTGAAAGAGGGTTCACGAAAACTAGTACGGCGGACGAGCCCAGAGGGTTCGTCCGCCGCTACTGCCAGCCGTTCGAGCAGAACCCAGACTCGATACCCGCGCCAGCCGAAAAAGGCCCGCCGGATGCCGAGTGGTCAGTTCACTTTGGTGGTACGCCGATCACCAACACCCCGGCGCCACGGGCCTGATCCATGGCCCAGATCACGCTGGAGTACTTCACGGTGGTATCGCCTTTCACGAAAATGATTTTCTCGGGACGAGGATCGAAGATGGACTTCAGCTTGGTGAAGAGCTGCGCCTTCTCGATCGGCTCCTTATTGATCGCGAACTTGTTATCCGGAAGCACCTCCAACACAATCTGGTCCGGGTTTGGCGTCGCGTTCGGCTGCGGCGTTGGGTCCGGCAACTGCGCGTCAAGCGCTTTACGGCTCATCGGAATGATCATCATGAAAATGATGAGCAGCACCAAGAGCACGTCAATCATCGGCGTGACGTTCATGTCGTTGCTGAGATTGGTCCCACTTCCACCGGTCGACATGCTCATGCTACTTCCCTCCAGGCTTTGAGCCGAGAATCTTGTCGCTGTCGATCAGCGACTGCGTGTTCGGCGTCTGGTCGGTGATCAACGCCGCCACTCTGACCCCGTTCCGCGACAGCATATCGAGCGCATTGACGACCTTGAGGTACTCAAGGTCTTTGTGGGCCTTCACGTACATGATATAGTCCGGGCGATCTTTGAGGAAAATTCCGCCGACCAACGTTGGCGCATCCTCGTTCTTGATCTGCTTCTTGTTCAGGTAATACTGTCCCTCGCTGTCAATACCGAGCACCTGATCACCTTCTTCTTCCGGGTGAGGCTTGAGATTCTGCCCCTCCGGCGGGACCGCCTTGAACCCCGCGTTGATTTGCGGGATGGTGATCATGAAGATGATCAACAGCACGAGCATGACGTCAATCATGGGGGTAACGTTCGGATCGGCTTTTACTGCGTTCCCCCCGCCAAGGCTCATACCCATCGCGTCACTCCTTGCGTGAAGCCACGCCGTTGGCGCCCCCATCGGAGCGCCAACGCACGGGCCAGTTCGTTCGTACGTGCTGGATCAACGACTACTGCGAGATGGACTGGCCGCTGGCCGTGTTGAACTCACGCGTGAAGCGTGAGCGGCCAAACTCACCGGACACACCCTTGATGAGATAGTCGATCATTTCCTTCGACGTATACGTCATCTCCGCCGTCAGGTTGTCGATCTTGGTCTGGAAGTAGTTGAACGCCCACACGGCCGGGATGGCCACGCCGATACCGATGGCGGTGGTGATCAGCGCTTCGGCAACGCCGGCCGCGATCGCCGAAATACCACCGGCACCCGACGTGGCCATACCGGTGAACGAGTTCACGATGCCCATCGTTGTACCAAGCAGACCCACGAACGGTGCCGTGGCGCCAACCGTCGCGAGTACACCGAGGCCGCGCTTGAGATCAACAATCGTCATCAGCATTTCGCGCTCGACAGCGCGTTCCGCCGAATTAATGTCGGCCACCGTCACCGAGCCATCCTGAATGAGCGGGCGAATCTCCGACAACGCGCCACCCAGGACACGCGCCACGTGTGACTTCTTGTAGCCTTCCGCCAGTTTGATCGCCTCGCCGAGATTGTCTTCTTCGAGGAATTGCGAGAACTCCGGCGCAAACTTGCGCGTCTCGACCTGCGCCTTGCGCATGCCCCACGCCTTCGAGAACAACACGGTAAACGAGAAGGCCGACATGGCAAGCAGCGTATACACGATGCCCTTGGCGAACCAGCCCATCGAAACAAACATCTCCAGCACTGATGTATTCATGACGCAGGTCTCCGGTTACGGGAAGATGAAAACGAGAACTAGCGGTTCAGCGAGAATTGGAACGGCTGCTGGACCAGCTGCTTCACTTTGCGCCCACCGACCTCGGCGGGAAGGAAACGCATGCGTTGCAATGCGTTCTTCACCGCACTGGTGAACAGATCATTATCCGATTTGAGCGGCTTAAACGTGCTCATTTCGGCGCGACCAGTCGTGTCAACAACGAACTGCGCGAGGACCTGGCCTTCGATGCCGGCCGAACGAAGCATGTCGGGATACGCCGGGCCCTGTGTGCCTGGCGCCATCACCACCGGCTTCTCCACCTGGAAATCGAAATAGGGCTGATCACCCTGAGGAACGGGGCCTTTGCCACCCTCAAGTCCCTTTGACGTTCCGCCTTGCACACCCTTCCCCGAGAAATCCGCCTCGTCGGTTACCTTTTTCGACAGATCGATATCTGGAATCACATTGGGGATTTCGATGGGCGCTTGCAGCACCTGAAACCCCTTTGGTGGCGGCGGAGCGACGACCACGTCGGGCGGTGGGGGCGGCTTTTCCGGCTCGGGCGGCTTGGGTTCGTCTTTTTTCACTTCGACGAAGTCCACCTTCTCTTCCTTCACCTTGTCATTCTTGATCCCGGCGTTTGCCGTGACCACCACCAAGCCAACAATTCCAGCGGCATGGACGACGGCCGACCACGCGGTCCCGCCCAGGCGTTTTTGCTTCTTGGCCTTCGATTCAAGCAGGTTGTTGAACATCTCGCTTGTCCCGTGTACGAGGTACGACCAAATGCAGGTTGCCGAGTAGTGCTCGGCGAACCGACTTGGCGATTCTACCGTGCGAACATGATCCAGCAATGGAAAGAACATTAGGATCGGATTAATCCACCGTGAATATTCCCCGCTCAGAAATGCAGATCGAATCGAAACGGGAGTCGCACCCACTGGCGCACGCGATGTCCCAGGGCCTCTGCGGGAAGGAATTGCAGTTTCGGGACGATCCGTTCAACTGAGGCAGCGAACAACTCGTGGTCAGCGTGCACGAGGCGAATCGAACCGATCTCGACCCGACCAAGCGTATCGACGATGAATTCGACGACAACACCACCCGCTATCCCCGCTGTTCGGAGCATTTCGGGATAGGAAGGCGTGGGCGCGCCTGGACGCATTAAGACCGCCCTGTCGACCTGCTCGGCCGAAAATGCGGAACCGTCTCCCTGTCCGCGTGTTCCGGGTTCGCCGGTTCCGTCGGGGCGGCCGCGCGGTCCTCCCGAAAAGTCTGCCAAACGCGTTACGGGAATGCTCAAGTCGATGGTCGGGAGCCCGATGGGAATCTCAATGACCGTGCTCAGGCTTGGCGTGCCAGCGGCACCAGATGCCGTGTTGGTGTTGGGGATGACCAGATCGATCGGCCGTGGCGGCTCAACGGCGGGAGGCGGGACAGGCACGAAGGTCAACTGCGGATCAGTCGGTGGCGCGATGCGATCATGCGGCAGTGCGGTGAGCGCAACGGCCGCCGCTACCAGCGCCGCGTGTCCGATGGTGGAAAACAGCGATCCACCAACGCGTGATGCTGGAACAGCATTGGATTCGAGCAGCAGATGGAACATGACATCCTCCGGTGCGGGAGACCGATACGACGTGTCCTGTTCTCACCCTACGATTGACGCATTAGCGCTTGATGTACACGTGCTGAACGAATGATGAAGACGTCATGACGTTTCGATGGCGATCTCCGGCGCGCTTGCCAGATACTCTCCCGTCATGCCCGATCCCGGCGCGCCGGCGAGAGGCAACGTGACGGTAAACGTGCTGCCGCGACCGAGTCTCGATTGCACCGACAGCTGTCCGCCGTGCGCCTGTACAATCCACTGACAGATCGCGAGACCAAGGCCAAATCCTCCTCGTTCGGAGGCTCTGGATCGCACGCGATCGGCGCGCCAGAACCGTTCGAAGATATACGGCAGGTCGGCGGCAGCGATCCCGATGCCGGAGTCGTCGACCGTCACACTCACCACTTCCTCACCTCGCGCCAGAGAAATGCTCACGCGTCCACGACTTGGCGTGTACTTGATGGCGTTCGTGACAAGATTAAGCAGGAGCTGACGCAGCCGCGTCAAATCGCCAAGGACCTCGGCGTCTTCGATCTGCGTGGCCTCGATGGTCAGTTCGCCTGCTTCACCCAGCAGGCGCGCCGTTTCCACGACTTCGCGTACCAAAGGACCCATCTGCACCGGCTCGCGAAAGAGGTCGAATCGCCCTTCGTCGGCTCGCGCCAGGGTGAGCAGGGAATCCACGAGATCCGCCATGCGCGTGACCTGCTCCAGCGCTTCCTCAAGCGCGATGGCCTTCTCGTTGGGCGTGGCCGTCGACGACATCGCGCGTTCGACATCCACCCGCATCACGGCCAGCGGGGTCTTGAGTTCATGACTGGCGTCGGCCGTGAACCGGCGCAACGCGCCGAAGGTGGTTTGCAAACGCCCGATCATTTCATTGAGGGTGCCGGCCAGTCGCGCCAGCTCTTTGCCTGCTGTCCCGATGTAGAGACGACGATGCAGGGATCGGCCGTCGCTGATCGCCTCTACCTGATCGACCATACGGTCGATCGGGCGAAATGATCGGCCGGCGATAATGTAGGCAAACGTCAGCGAAACGCCGAGCAGGAGCGGGGTAATCACCAAAATGGTGGAGATCAGTTCGCGCGGTGCGTAGCTGGCAGTCGATGTGCTGGCGCCGGCAAACACGCGATAGCGCGCGTCTTTGCTGAGCGCGGCTTCTCGCGCCGCCAGCAGAATTTCGTCGTCGCGAATGATCACCAGTTGGGTTTTTCCGTTCGGCACATCGTAGCGCGCCGCCTGGCTGAAGGCGGCGAGACCCTCAATGGACAGCGCATCCACTGCATCCGAGGTATAGATGTTGTACCCGGAGCTGTCCTGCACCAGCACGTACCCTTCGAGGAGCGACAGGAACAGCTCCAAGCGGAAGGACACCCGTCGCACGGCCAGCGGATCATCTTCCGCGATCACGGTCTCCATGCCGCTCGATCGCGCCAGACCGACAGCCCTGACAACCTCGTCGGCCTCGAACTCCACGCGCTGATACAATTGGTTCATCAGGGTCGCGCGTCGGACCGACAGGATCGTCAGCGAGAAAAGCAGCAGCGTGCCCATCATCGTGGACGCGTACGCCGATGTCAGCCGAGTCCGGATGGACCACACGAGCTGGCCGTCCCCGCCCTACGCGCGAACCATATAGCCAACGCCTCGCACGGTCGTGATCAGTTTCCGGTCGTGACGCGCATCGATCTTCTTGCGCAGATGATTGATCACAACGTCCACGATGTTGGTGCCAGGATCGAAGTGATACCCCCAGGCGTACTCCGTGATCAGAGTCCGGCTCATGACGCGCCCCGCATGACGCATGAGGTATTCCAGGACGGCGAATTCCTTCGGCGTGAGTTCGATCAGTTCCTCACTGCGGCGCACGTCGCGTGTTCCCTGATCGAGGAGGAGGTCGCCCACGCGCAAAACGGGCGACACCAGTGCGCGCGGACGTCGCAGCAGCGCTTCCGCCCGGGCGAGCAATTCCTCGAACGCAAAGGGTTTCGTGACGTAGTCATCCGCGCCGGCGCGCAACGTCTCCACCTTCGCGTCCACCGCATCCTGCGCCGTGAGCACGAGCACGGGTCGCTCAAAGCCGCGCGCCCGAAGGGTTCTCAACACGTCCAGACCGTTGCGCCCCGGCAGCCGCATGTCGAGAATGATCAAGTCGTATGGCTGCGAAAGCGCCATTCGCTCGCCGTCGATGCCGTTGGCGACGAGATCGGTGTGCCAGCGTTGCTCCTCGAGTCCGCGTCGAACGAATTCCCCGACGGTGGGATCGTCTTCAATAACCAGGATCTTCACAACACGGCCTGTGCGCGGATGGCAGATTTCATGTCACGTACGATTGGTAGGACGACGCAAGCCGTACTCGCGGATTTTTCGATACAGGGTTTTCGGGGAGATACCCAGCAACTCCGCCGAGCGACCCTGATGCCATTGCGTGCGCTCGAGTACGTCAACGATGTGCCGACGTTCGAGCTCCGCGAGGGTCAACGTCGCGCCGATGGAGAGCCCTCCGCTCGGGATCGTGTTCGCGCCCGTGGGCAGATCGCTGGCGCGTATGGTGCCGTCGGTTGACAGCAGCACCGCCCGCTCAACCACGTTGCGCAGTTCCCGCACATTCCCGGGCCACCGACCGTGTTCCAGCGCCGCCACTGCATCGGCGCTGAACCTCGGCGGATTCGCGCCGCCAAACTGCCGACGAAAATGTTCGGCGAGCAGCGGCACGTCGGTGAGGCGTTCCCGCAATGGCGGCAAGGCCACACGCACCGCGCTGATTCGATGCAACAGATCCTCGCGAAAACTCCCCGCCGCGATCATGCGCGTCAGATCGCGCGTGCTCGACGCCACCACGCGTACGTGGACGTCCACCCGTTGCGATCCGCCCACACGTGTGAACGCGCCGGTTTCGAGCGCGTGCAGCAGTCTGTCCTGCAACCGGATATCCAGGTCGCCCACATGGCGCAGGTACAGGGTGCCGCCCGCCGTCAGTTCAAGCACCCCGTGGCTTCGCCGCTCCGCACCGGACCCTGCGCCCTTGTCCGCTCCAAAGAGTTCGATCTCCCCTCGCGTGTCGCCGTGTACGGCACAATCGAACGTCATGAACGGTGCATCGCGCCGACCGCCGTGCTCGTGCAGCACGCGCGCCACGAGCCGCTTGCCAGTTCCCGCTTCGCCGCTGATGACCACGGGCGAATCGCTCGGCGCCACACGTTCAATCAACGACAGGACGGCCACCAGCGGCGCATACTGTGTCACAAAATTCGGCGCGCCGGTTGATCGACGAAACCCCGAGTGCATGGCGTGATTGTCGCGCGTGAGCATGCGTTTCTCCCACGCGCGACGCACCAGCGCATCGATCTCCGCCATGCGGTACGGTTTGGACACGAAGTCGTACGCCCCCAACTTGATGGCGGCCAACGCCGTCTCGGTCGTGCCGTTGCCGGTAATGACGATGATCTCCGGCGGCAAGGGATCCTCGCGCACCAACCGCAGCACTTCAAGTCCGTCGAGTTCCGGCATCACGATGTCCAGCAATGCGACATCGAACGTTTCCGCACGCAGGCGGTCCAGTGCATCCCGCCCATTGCGCACTCTGGTAACCGCGAAGCCACGCGCCGTCAGGTACTGCTCCAACACCGTCCCCAGATGCGTCTCGTCTTCGGCGATGAGGACACGAATGGCGGATACCAGATCGACGCCGCGGGCCGGTGACGGGAACGTGGTCATGCCACGGCGCCCATGGCGAGTGTCAGGTCGGGCAACAGCACCCGAAAGGTCGCCCCCGGTGCATCACCACTCATCAATTCCAACTGACCGGCGTGATCGGTGACAATGCCATGGCAAATGGCCAACCCGAGGCCTGTTCCCTGGCCTTGGGGCTTGGTGGTAAAAAATGGTTCGAACACCTTGGCATGCAGGGCACGAGGGACACCAGGACCTTCATCGGACACGTCAATCACCGCGCTCGATTCGCCGTTGGCGACGGTCAGCAGTGACGTTCGGATCAGCACGCGCGCGCCATCTGGGGTGGCGTCGAGCGCATTGATCCCCAATGCCATCACCACCTGCACCAACTGGTCGGCATTGCCGGTCACCGGCAGCGGTCGGGCGTCGTCGATCTCGGTTACTATCGTCACCCGCTTGTACCGAGGATGGTGCTGCAGCAGGAAGAGCCCTTGGCGCACGACCGCGTTCAGGTCCAACGTCGTGCGCTGTGCGGACTTGGGTCTC
>JANOKE010000042.1:0-5771 GCA_031419135.1 Gemmatimonadaceae bacterium | reverse complement strand
ATCAGTGCCTTCCCGACGCGCTGGAGCCGGCCACGGTGGCCCGCATTCTCGATGTGGCGCGCGCTGCCGAACCGCACCTGACTGCTGTCGTCAAGGGCGTCATCGCGCGCCTCTGAGCGCGACGGCCCGCCCCACGTTTCTCTCTGTCGGTATTCGACCGTTCAACCGATTCCCCCACCCATGACCGCACTGCAGTACCCTCTGTTGCCCGATGGTGGTGCCGACGCCTTCGAGCAGGAATTGCTCGCCCGTTGGGACGCCGAGAAGTTGTTCGAGCAAACCCAGGCGGCGCGCGCAGGCGCGCCGTCGTACGTGTTTTTCGAAGGGCCACCCACCGCGAACGGGCGCCCCGGCATTCATCACGTGTTCGCGCGCACCGTAAAGGACCTGTTCTGTCGGCATCGCGTCATGCAAGGACATTTTGTGCCGCGCAAGGCGGGCTGGGACACGCATGGCCTGCCCGTCGAAATCGAAGTCGAGAAAGAATTGCAGCGTGAGGCGGCGGAACGCGACGGCGACGGCGGGACGCCATCGGCGACACTGGGTGGGAAGCAGCTCATCGAGCAGTACGGCGTCGCGGAATTCAACCGCCGCTGCCGCGAAAGTGTGTGGAAGTATCGCGGCGAATGGGAGAAGCTGTCACAGCGCACCGCCTACTGGCTGGATTACCGCGATCCGTATGTCACGTACACGAACAACTACGTGGAGAGCGTGTGGTGGGCCTTGCGCACCCTGCACGACAAAGGGCTGTTGTTCCGCGGCCACAAGATCCTGCCATACTGCGCGCGATGCGGCACCGCGCTGTCCAGCCACGAAGTGGCGCAGGGCTACGAGGATGTCGAGGATCCCAGTGTGTACGTTGCGCTCGATCTGCTCGACGCCAACGGTCAAACTCCGTCAGGCGGGCGTCGACGGATTCTGGTGTGGACCACTACGCCATGGACGCTGGTGTCCAATACGGCGCTCGCGGTGCATCCGGAGTTGCACTACGCTGAGTTGCGCAAGAAGAGCGGAGTCGACTGGACGATTGTCCTCGCGGAGTCTCGCGTGCCGGCGGTGCTCGGCACCGATTGGACAGGTCGCTGGGAGGTGGTGGCCACGCATCTCGGTGCGGAACTGACCGGATTGCGCTACCGTCGACCGCTGGATTGGGTGCCGTATCCTGAGGAAGGGCACCATGAAATCATTGTCGCCGAAGACTTCGTGTCGGCCAATGACGGCACGGGTGTGGTGCACATGTCGCCCGCGTTTGGCGCCGACGACTACGCCGCCGGACAGCGTCATGGACTGGCGTTCGTGCATCCGGTGACGGCGCGCGGAGAGTTCGCAGCCGATGTTCCCGAGGTGGGCGGCGTGTTCGTCAAACAGGCCGACGCGCACATCATTGACGTGCTGCGTGCGCGTGATGTGTTGTGGAAGGCGTCTACGGTGACGCACTCGTATCCACACTGCTGGCGCTGCGGCACGCCGCTGTTGTATTACGCCCGGGGGTCGTGGTTTGTGCGCACCACGGCGGTGAAGGACGATCTGCTGGCGCGCAATGCGGCGGTGAATTGGAATCCCGCCGAGATGGGGAGTGGTCGCTTTGGTGAGTGGTTGTCCAACAACGTAGACTGGGCCATTTCGCGCGATCGTTACTGGGGCACACCCCTGCCGGTCTGGATCAATGATGAGGATCCCGCCGAAGTGGACGTGCTGGGCAGCTACGCGGAGCTCGCGGAACGCACGGGCGCGCCGTTGCCGGTCGACTTCGATCCGCACAAGCCCTATATCGACGCGTACACGTGGCCCTCGCCAACCGGTACGGGCACCATGCGTCGCGTACCGGAAGTCATTGACGCGTGGTTCGACTCGGGCGCCATGCCCTTTGCGCAGTGGCACTATCCGTTTGAGAATCACGACATGGTGGCGGCGCAGTATCCGGCCGACTACATCGCCGAGGGTGTCGATCAAACGCGCGGCTGGTTTTACTCGCTGCTGGCAATTGCCACGGGATTGGGTGATGCGCTGCCCAACAATCACGCGGGCACAGCCGCCCCGTATCGGAATGTCGTGGTGAACGACCTCGTGCTCGATGCGTCGGGACAGAAGATGTCCAAGAGCAAGGGCAATGTGGTCAACCCGTGGGAGGTGCTGTCGCGCCATGGCGCCGATGCGGTGCGACTGTTCCTTATGCACTCCAGTCAGGTGTGGGTGCCGCGACGATTTGACGAGAACGCCATTCGCGAAACCGCCGGACGGTTCCTGCTCACGCTGCGCAACGTGTACAACGGGATTTTTGCGCAGTACGCGAACTTTGGCTGGACGCCGGGCGATCGCGATCCTGTGGTCGCGGACAGGCCGTTGCTCGACCGGTGGATCCTGTCACGACTGGTGCGCGTGGAAGCCGACGTCGACCGCCACCTTACGGCGTACGACGCCACGCTGGCGGCGCGGCGCATCGTGGAGTTTGTAGACGATGACGTATCGAAATGGTATGTGCGACTGTCGCGCAACCGTTTTTACGGCGTGACCAGTGACGACAATCGCGCCGCGTTCGCGACACTGCATGAAGTGCTGATGGTGACGTGCCGACTGTTGGCGCCCTTCGCGCCGTTCATAACCGATGCCGTGCACCGGGCGCTCACCGGTGCGTCGGTGCATCTGGCGCCATTTGTGCGCGAAGGCGCGCGCAGTGCGGCGATGCTCGACGACACACTGGAAGCGTCGATGCAGGACATCCGCAAGCTGGCCACGCTCGGGCACGCGGCCCGCGACGCGGCCAACGTGAAAGTGCGTCAGCCGCTTCCCTCCATGCAGTGTGTGGTGCCGGGCGATCCAACCGGCCCGGCGGCGCTGTGGGAGTTGCTGGCGGCCGAGCTGAACGTGAAGCGGGTGGAGTTTGTCAGCTCCACCGACGCGCTCGTGGCACTGGAGGCCAAAGCCAATTTCCGGTCGTTAGGGAAGAAATTCGGCAAGGAGACTCCCCAGGTGGCCGAGGCGGTTACGGGACTGTCGGCCGACCGCCTTCGATCGTTGGCCAATGGAAACTCGGTCACGATTACCGTTTTTGGGGTGGAGCGCTTGATCGAACCGGACCATGTCGCCATCATCCGGCGCGCGTCGGGCGCTGCCGTGGTTCAGGAGGACGCGGGCTACGGCGTCGCGCTCGATCCCAGCGTGACGCCCGAACTTCGGGCCGAAGGATTGGCACGCGAGATCATCAGCCGGGTACAGCGGCTGCGCAAGGAAGCCCAACTCGATGTCAGCGACCGGATTGTGCTGGCCGTAGCCGGTGACGAAGAACTGAACGGGGCGCTCACGGCGCATCGCGATCGTATTGCCGACGAGGTGCTCGCCGTGAGAGTGCTAATCGGAGTTGAAGCGGGGACGCCGTTCGGTCACTTGACGAATGGTGATACGTGGACCGCGACACAGGTGGTGGACGTTGAAGGACGTCCCGTGCCGCTCGCGCTCAGAAAGGAAAGGGAGTGATGACCGAGTCCAACGAGGTCGCGAAAGACATCAAGAAGGTGAAGGTGAAGCCGATGCCCAAGAAGCAGTTGGCGCACTTCGAGAAGCGCCTGCTCGAAGAGCGCAAGCGTGTCATCAAGGAACTCGGCCATCACGGCGACACGTTCGGTCCCAATGGTGAGGCCGACGGCGACACGAGCGCGTATTCGTTCCATATGGCCGATCAGGGCACGGATGCAATGGAACGCGAGAAAGCGTTTCTCTTCGCGTCGCAGGAGGGGCGTTTCCTTTGGCACATCGACCAGGCCTTGCGTCGACTCTACAAGTCGCCCGAAGCCTTCGGCAAGTGTCATCAATGCGGGAACGACGTGGCCTTTGAACGCCTCGATGCGCTGCCCCACGCGCGATTTTGCATCGCCTGCAAGCAGCGTGAGGAAGACGCGAAGAAGGCATGAGTATGAAGGCGTTCATTTCCTGGCCGGTGCTCATTGGCGTCGTGTTGCTCGATCGGGTGACGAAGATGCTGGCGGAGGCACGGTTGCCGCCCAACGGATTTCCCGAGCCGGTGATTGGCGACGCCCTGCGCTTTGCGCTGGTCTATAATCCCGGTGCGGCGTTTGGTCTGTATCTGGGTGCTTGGTCGCGTTGGATTTTCATGGCGCTCACCGTGGGTGCGCTCACGATTCTGTGGCGGCTGTATCAGCAAACGCCGCTCACCAATCGGGTGCGGGCTTTGGCGATCGCCTTGGTTGCGTCGGGTGCAGTGGGCAACCTCATCGACCGTCTCCGTTCTGACCTTGGGGTGGTGGACTTCATCGACGTGGGGATCGGCGTTCATCGGTGGCCGACGTTCAATGTCGCGGATATGGCGGTCAGCAGCGGAGCGTGCCTGCTGGCGTGGGTGCTGTGGGGTGAAGAGCGGCGGGAATCGGCGACCACCTCGTCGTCATCGTCTGAGGTGACGTCGCCCGGGCCGGTGGACGCGCCATGAGTGCGGAGCGGTCATTGCCATCGGTACCGCAACGGTCGCGACCGGCGGCGGCACGCACCTGGCCCTTCTGGTTGATTGTGGCCACTGTGACCGCAATCGACTTCGGGACCAAGGCGCTCGCGGTTCAGGCGCTCTCACCGCGCCACATGCCGCATCGCGTATTCGGCGATGTCGTGCGCTTCACGCTGGCGTACAATCCCGGAGCGGCTTTCGGCATGCATCTGGGCCCAGCGTCGCGGTGGATCTTTGCCGGACTCAGTATCGTCATCGTTATCGTACTGATCCGCGCCACGGCCGATTTGACGCGGATGTCACGCTTGGCCGCCATCGGCGTGCCGATTGTCATCGGGGGGGCCATCGGCAACCTGCTCGACCGCATTTTTCAACGGGACGGCGTGGTCGATTTCATTGATATTGGGGTCGGCAACATACGCTTCTGGACCTTCAACGGTGCCGATTCGGCGGTGACCATCGGCGCGATCTGCCTTGTGCTCGCACTCTGGCAGCAGGAAAAGGATCAAGTGGCCGCCGAACGGGAACCGGTCCGCACCGGCTCGGGCGGGAAGGCACAGGACACGCAGGCGACACGCCAGACGCGTCCGTGACGCCGACAGATGTCAGCCGGACCATGGCAACGACTCGCACGTTCGTCGTAGCCGATCACACGCTCGAACGGCTCGATATGTTGGTGGCGCGCGCGTGCGAGTTGTCGCGCACGCAAGCGGCGACGCTGATTGCCAATGGCCATGTGAGGGTGAATGAAAAGGCCGAGCGTGCGTCGTATCGAGGTGAACCCAACGACCGGGTGTCGGTCACGATCCCTCCGCCACCCGGACGCGACATTCTCCCGGAAGCGATTCCACTCTCGATCGCGTATGAGGATGACGATCTGGTGGTTGTGGATAAGGCCGCCGGCATGGTGGTGCATCCGGCGCCGGGGAATTGGACTGGTACCCTTGTCAACGCTCTGATGGCTCGGGGTGAGCCGTTGGCCGATGGCGGCGCGGCCGATCGTGCGGGGCTGGTCCACCGCCTCGATAAAGACACATCGGGGTTGCTGCTTGTTGCGAAAACCGAAATCGCGCACCAACGCCTCAGCGCCGCGATCGCTGCCCGACGGGTCACGCGCCGCTACGCCGCGCTCACCTGGGGGCACTTGACGGCCGACTCTATCACCGTCGACAAGCCCATTGCACGCGACCCTCGCGACCGAACGCGTATGGCGATCGTCCATGATGGGCGGGCCGCGAAAACCTTGTTCGCGAGGCTCGCCCGGTTTGACTCGGTTGATCTGCTGCGCGCGCACCTGCACACCGGACGCACGCAC
>JANOKE010000041.1:0-4462 GCA_031419135.1 Gemmatimonadaceae bacterium | reverse complement strand
CGGCGGGCCGACCCGTTCCACGAGGAGGTCGTCGAGTACGCCACGAAAGCGCTCGAGTGCCATGAGCTGACGGTCCAGCCACGGCGAGCCGGAGCCACGAGGAAGCCCGGCCAGTGCAGCAGGCACCATGAGCCGGGTGCCGACGCCGGTTGCGGCGGCGGACGGCGGGAACGTTGTAACCGCGCTGACCGCTGCGTCGATCTGCTTTGCAAGGCTGGTGTTGCCAAGTTGCTTCGCGAGTGCGCCGATGCGCGCGACTACGAGGGGCCGCGGCCGCGCCGTCAGAGCCGCGTCGAGGTCCGGCGTTCGCAGCACGAGGTGTCGGAGCCATGCGCACACCGCCTCGATTCCGAAGTCAAGCTCCGGGAGGTCGAGGGTTGTCAGAAGGCTTGCCGCATTCAAGACACTGACTGCGGCGCCCTGAATCGGCAGGTCGACCACCTGCGCCGTCGCAATCGACCCGGGGCGGAGCTGCAGACTGAACTCGTCGTACAGCTCGATCTCGTAGCGGCTGGCGTTCGCGCCTTGGATGGCAGGGAGCACCCTCGGGGGCGCGGTTTCACCCAGGTGCAGCTGGACTGCCGGGATGCCAACGACGGCGGCTGGGGTCCATCCGCGGAGGACCTCAGCGACCACGAGCCAGTAGTTTCGGAGGAAGATGCCTCGGCGTTTCGATCCCGTTGTGGCGAAGTGGCCCAGTAGATGACTGAATGCGCATGTGCCGAGCATGGAAGCGGCGGACGCGAAGGCGATTTACGAGCGTACGAATTCGACCTTACGGTGGAAACCCAAGGCTTCGTTAACAGTGGTACGCAAACCACGGTCATCGACAACGGCACGTACTTCACCAAGGCGACTCTTCCCGGTCATCGGCTACGACGCGCATCGGCAGCTTGATGGTTCCGACGAACGACGGACGCGCGGATTGGGGCCTGTGCTGCGCTTTCCCAGCAGGGACGTATCCGAGTCCTGCGATTGTGCTGTTGGAATCTCGGGTTGCTATAATAACCAAACAATATATAATAAACAAACAAGTTATTATACCGTTCATCGTTATTATGACCAACGTCCCCGACTGGCTTATCCGCAGGCTGCGAACCCTTCCGGGGATTCGGGTCGAAATGGATCCGATCCGAGGCCGCATTACGTTGCGCAGCCCAGGAGCCAGACCAATAGTCTATCGAATCATTCCTGCATCGGGAATTTCCGGGGCCGAGGCGACTCGTCGTGCGAAAGTGCTGTCGAGGAAAGTAGGTGCGGAGCATACGTTGCTCGCGGTTCGAAGTCTGCCTAACGCGATCCGCGACGATCTCGCGGACGCGGGTGTGTCGTGGGCCGAGCAACTGACGGGGCACCTGCACCTGCAGGCCGCGCCGCTCTTCATCCACGTTGAGGGGCGTGGGCAGCCGAGCGAACTGCCGACGCAGACCGACCCAAGTACTCGACCCACTCGCCTCGTCGGCCTCGCGGGACGCTGTGCTGAGACGCTATTGCTGCTCGCAACGACTCACGGTCGTTTGAAGCAAACCGTAACGGCGACACAACTCGCAAGGCTGTCTGGAGTCACTCAGCCTCAGGCCACGTACGTACTGCACCGCCTCGAGCGAGAAAACGTGATCAAGCCGACCCGCACCGGCGGCCGAACCTGGAACTGGAACGTCGTCGATGCAGCCGGTCTCTTGGACCTGTGGAACGCCGAGGATATCGCACCGGTCGAAGAAACTCAGATCTACGCATGGTCACGCGCGCCACAGGAAACCCTTCAAGGGCTCGTCCGGCTGAACAAAACAGTTAAAGCGTGGGCGCTCGGCGGCGCTGCAGCGGCGAATCTGTACGCCCCCACACTCACGACATATCCGGTGGTCACTGTATGGATACCTAATGCAGCACCCGTCGAGGACGTGGCGACTGCACTCGGCGGACAAGTGGTCTCGGAAGGCGGCTCCATCACGATCCGGCAAACCGTCAAGGATCCCTGGTCGCTCCATCGACTGTCGCTGCCTGCGAACGAGAACGAAAACGCTCCCGTGGACGACGACGAAGCCGCACGCCTTCGTCGGATCCTTCACGAAGAGCAGGCGCTGCCTCCCTTTGCTGAACGGTGGAGCGGACTTTCTCTGGTATCGCGACCACGTGCAATCATCGAAACGCTGCGCGATGGACGAGGAAGATACGAAGAGATCGCGGTCGCGCTTCGAAACTCATTGACGCTGACAACCGGCACTGAATAGGAAGTCCATCAGCCGCGAGCCGTCCAACTCCTCATCTCCAACATGAATGCCGCTCGACCAAGCGCCACTCAATCCATCACGCCACGAATACGATCGCCGCATTCTCGACGCGTGCTATCGAGCGCTCGCGACGATTGTCAAAGCGATTGACGGACAACACCACCCCCGCCTCGTTGTGATTGGCGGCCTGGCGCCCACACTGCTACTCGACGACGATCACATCGACGCGCTGTTCAAGGATGACCTTCACCCGGGAACGAATGACGTCGACCTCTGCGTGCAGGTTGACCTCATGAACGACGCAGCGCTGTACGCGTCGTTGCTCAGGATTCTGAAGGACCTCGGTTTCGAGTCGATGGAGCGTAGCGACGGTGTCGGCGAGAGCACGTGGCAGTGGGTACGGAAGGTGGACGAGGCAAGCATTGCGGTGGAGTTCCTCGCCCCAGCAGACGGTGTCGTGAGCAGTAGCGGCGGCCCCACCGTTGGCAGGATTGGCGAGGCGTCGCCGAACAAGCTCGGCGACGAGATCGGTGCATTTCGACTACCAGCCGGTGAACTCGCGCTGCAGGATGCTCAACGGCGTCAGCTCACAGTGGATCTGCTGGGACCTCCTGGCGAGATCGCGGTAGGGAGGGCAGAGGTAACGGTTTGGGTGGCGAGTCTACTGCCCATGCTTGTTCTCAAGAGCTTCGCTCTCGAGCGACGGACCAAGAACAAGGACGCATTCGACATCGTGTGGTTGCTGACTCGGTGGCCGGGTGGTCCCGAGAGTGCCGCTCGCGAAGCAAAGAACAGTCCCATAGCGAGCAGTCATCACGTCGAAAGGGCGCTCAAGATCCTTGTCCGCGCGTTCAACGACCCCGAGCAACATGGATGCCGACGGTACGCCATCTTCGAGCTTGGCGGAAATAACGCGGCGCAATCGCCAACCGAGACACTGCGCCTTGCACGAGACGCCCAAGGCGCAGTGCAGCGTTTCCTCACTGCCTGGCGCTTACTCAATGAAGAAAAAGCCCCGCCTCCTTGAAGCCTGTTTCGAACTCGATTCTGTTTGCGGGGCGAAGCCAAAAAACCCGACGCCATTCCACTCGACGTTGCAGCAGTTGCGAACCGGCGGGGAACGAAGATCGCGCCGTCATTCTCCATCGCTCAAGCTATTTCGCGCGTTCTACTGCGACGCCCTTCAACAGAATGCGGCAAGCGATGAGCAAGGCCGCCGTCGATGTACGCTATCAACATCAACGCAAAATTTAGAAAGGCGATGCGACCACGCCGCCTCACTGGGTCCAGTCGAAGTGGACAGAGTGGGAGCGCGATTCTCCAACGTTTCCATGGACCGTCTTCAAGTGATACAACAAGCTGCCTCGCGTCCACCGCTCCTGACGTGAGTTTGGAACGAGCAGTGTCTCGGGAAGCTCGTGCTCTTCAAGATGAAGGATAAAGCGAAGGCCGCGAAACTCAAACATTCCCGCAATCATCTCGGATCTCCCGAACACAGCGATGCCAGCCCCACTGTCTTTCGCTCGGCCGTGCACCACGAGAATCCTTGTACGTGGATGGAGGTCGTCTGCCAGATCGACGCGGAGATCAGATGCTCTCTTGAGGACTCATTGCTACAGTCGCCGAGGCATGCTGCCCAACATGTACTCATCGCGGCATGATCGTGGGAGTGACTTGACGTCGATTGCGGCGATACACGAGAAAGTCAATATCACCTGTGATTGGTCGACAGTTCGGTAGGTCCGTCAAATGCGCCGATCAGCTCGTACACGACCTCGGTGACCGGTTTCCGACCGCTCGTGGCGAGAACATGAAGGGCCTCGTGCACGCGTGCTGACGACTGGATTAGCTACTCGAATTGCTTCCTAAATTCCTGAAGTTGTTGCCGCGTCTCGCCGATTGAGCGTGGTTTCGACATCGGCAAGACTTTCAAATCTCGCCAATCGCTCCGTCCGCGTGCGAAGCTCACCGATGGTGTTTGGCCCGCGCAGCATCAACACGCACATCAGCCCAAGTTCGTTTGACGACAGGTCGAGTGTGTCGGTCGCGATGTGTTCGTATTTGGTCACGCGCGAATCACTGCGCTGTATGGCGCGCACAAGGGACGCGCGTCGTAGACGCTGAACGGCCGCGAGCACGGTTTCCTCGTCGTACGCGACAACGGGGTGCCGGTTCGACGACTGATTGCACGCCGCAATCAGTGCGTTCAACGACAGCGGATAGTTGTCCGG
>JANOKE010000040.1:0-1582 GCA_031419135.1 Gemmatimonadaceae bacterium | reverse complement strand
GACGGGTCGCCGCATCGCCGGCGGGCGGTCCGTTCCCCGTACCGCAGCGGGGACCGGACAGACGTCCAACCGCGGGCGCGAAGCGCAACGACGCGCCGCACTGACGACAGGGGAAGACACGCCCGTCGGTATTCGCCGTGGCTGCGGGGGGCATGGGTTCGCCAAACGGCATCGAGGTCACGTAGCAGACTGGGCGAAAGCGAAAGGAGGACGGCATACCGACCGCTCCCGCGTCACAGTCCGGGCGCAGGCTGTAACGGACGGCACAGATGGTCGTCTTGTACGGTGGGACGGAGCGCGACGTTTCGCTACAGGTGCGATGCGGCACCCCGCCGGTGTGTTGTCCCAACTTATTTCAATCGCCGTGCCTCAACTCGATCGTGTGCTACCGCGTCTGGAGTCAGGTGCCGCCAGTCAGGTAATTCTTGAAGCCGATGAGCCGATTCGTTGCCTGACCCCCACGGGCTTGCAGACGGTGTCGCAGCAGGCGCTCACGCGTGAACAGGTGCTGGCCTTGATTGCTGAGGTGGCGGCACCGGAAGAACAGGCCTGGGTGGCCGAGGCCCAGGGGATACGGCTGCTGTACACGTGGCGAGAGCAGCGCTATCTCGTGGCGCAGGACGGTGAATCGCCCACGCTCAAATTGATGATTCGCAAATGGGTGGAGAAAGCGGGCCCGCGGGATCCGAATGCGCCCGCTACCAACCGGCACCTGAAGCGACGCGCGAGCGACCGTGCGTTTGGCTCCTTCGATGGCGAATCTCCCGCCCGTGAGGCGCTCGAGCGTCTGTTGCGACTGCAGGTTGAGCGCGGCGCCGCCGATTTGCACCTTCGCACCGGCGAGCCGCCGATTCTGCGATTGGGCGGGGATTTGCTGCGCATCGAAAACGAGCCAGTGCTCGAGAACGAAGAAATTTCCGGCATGCTCTGGTCGATCATGCCGGATAAGAACAAAGCCGAGTTCGATGAGAGCTGGGATACCGATTTCGCCCACGAGATTGCTGACGTCGCGCGTTTCCGCGTGAACGTTTTGCGGGATCGCTTTGGCGTGGCCGCGGTGATTCGTACCATCGCGAACGGAACGGTCACGGTGGAGCAGATGGGGCTGTCGCCAGAAGTCCAGGCGCTTTGCAGCCTGACCAAGGGGCTTGTGCTGATCACGGGTCCAACCGGCTCGGGAAAGTCTACGACCCTCTGTGCGCTGATCGACCTTATTAATCGCACGCGATCCGATCACGTCATCACCATTGAAGACCCGATCGAATTTGTTCACCAGAGCAAGAAGTGCCTGATCACACAACGACAGGTGGGCGTGCACACGCAGTCGTTCAAGAGCGCCTTGCGCGCCGCGCTGCGCGAAGACCCGGACATCATCATGGTGGGTGAGCTGCGCGACCTGGAAACCATCGCCATCGCGCTGGAAACGGCCGAAACGGGACATCTGGTGTTTGGCACGCTTCATACATCCACGGCGGCGTCTACTTTGAATCGCATTGTGGATCAATTTCCTGCCGACCGTCAGGAACAGATCCGCATCATGCTGGCAGAGTCGCTGAAGGGTGTCATTTCGCAAACGCTCTGC
>JANOKE010000039.1:0-5432 GCA_031419135.1 Gemmatimonadaceae bacterium | reverse complement strand
CCATCGCCAAACACACCCACCTGCGCGCCACCAATCAGCACGGCGCGCTGCGTGAGTGCTTCCTGCATTTCCAACGGCACTGCCGTGAGTCCACCGGCGCGCGTGAACAGCACCTGCATTTGCGCCTGGGTGCTGCCGCCGGCGAAAGTGCGCACCTGCTCTACCTCGGGGCGCCGCACGACAATGTTTTCGAATTCGCGCATGGCTTTGTCCACGCTCGTTGGCTCCGAGCCGCGCGGGAAGGACAAGCTCACGGTGAGGGTAGTGCGTCGTTCACCAAATCCCGAGAACGACGAGCGCGGCACCTTCTTGATGAATCCCCAGGTGAGCACGGCCAACACCCCCACGGTGATCAGCAGTGTCGCGGCGCGCCAGCGCATCATGCGCCCCAGTACCGTTACATTGATGTGCTGCGTGCGCGACCATCGCTGCGTCCCGTGCATGGAGCGCGCACCCAGCGCGGGCACCATCAACAGTGCCGTGAACAAACTCCATCCCAGTGCGAACACGAAGGCCGAGGCGAACGGCGCGAAGGCGCTGCGGGCATTGCCCTGCAGATAGAGAAACGGAAACAGCACCACAGCTGTGGTGAGCGTGCTGCCGACCACGGCTGGCATGATGCGACGCGTCGCCAAGGCGCGGCCGTCGGCCGTGTCGGGTGCGGTGCTCAAGCGGTTCACCACAATGAGCGCGTCCTGCACCAGAATGCCCACGCCCATCCCCAATCCGGCCAGTGTAAGCAAGTTGGCCGGCACGTTCAACATGTACAGCGAGAGTGCGGTTGCGGCAATGGCCACCGCCGTACTGCCCATCACCAATGCCACGGCCCGCCAGCGTCGCAGTGTGACCGCCAACACCAGCATCACCGACGCGAACGCTATCGCCCCGCGTTTGGTCAGATCGCCCAGTTCCCTGGCCAGATCTTCGCTGGCGTCGTTGCTTACGCGTAGCCGCACACCCAACGGCAGGCTTGGTTTCATTGCCTCAACCGCGGCGCGCAACGCGGCGGCAGTTTTAATGGCATCGGCGCCGGCGTGACGCGAAATCTCGATGGATACCGCCGGCTCACCATCAATGCGAAAAAAGCGTCCGCGCGAATCTTCTTCGGCGCGAATGGTTGCCAGCTCTCCCAATCGAAACACGCGACCACCCGGACCGCGCACCGGCAGTCTCTCCAGATCGTCCAACGCCGACGGTTGATCGCGCAGCACGACGTTTCGCACGGTCGAACCCTGCTGCTGCACACCGAGCGATTGCACCATGCGTGCACCGCTTAGCGCTTCACTCAGCAGTTGCGGCGAAACGCCGATACGCCGCAAGAGCACAGCATCGTACGTCACCGAGACGCCAAGATCGGTACCGCCCCGCACCGATACACCTGCCACCCCAGGCACTGCGGTGAGTCGTGGCTGCACGCGCTCGTTCAACAATTTCTGCAGCGTGCCGGGCGTGTACGGACCAAACACGGTAAGCGACATCAGCGGCGGATCTTCCAGCCCCTGAGGCACATAGTTCTGCACCGACGGCTGCGAGACTCCAGGCGGCAGTTCCGAGCGCAAGAGTTCCAATCGCTCGAGAATGGCCAGTCGCGTCATCTGCACATCGGCCTTGGGATCAAGATCGATGCGCAAACTCGCGTAGTCATCGTTGGACGTACTGTTCACGCGTCGGACGCCGCGCACGCCCTGCACCGCCGCCTCAATGGGCGACGTGAGATATGTCTCGATCACTTCCGGCGCCGAACCGGGCCAACTGGCTGTTACGGAAAGTTGCGGCAGTTCAACCGTGGTGCGTGTCGCCAATGGCAATCGCGAGAACGCAATACCGCCGGCAATGAGCAGCGCGATGCACGCCGCCCACACCACAGCAGGTCGATGCGCCGCAAAGCGAATCACGAAACGCCTGCCCGCGTCCCGGTCGCCTTCCGTCTCCCGTCTCCCATCTTCCGTCTCGTGTCTCCCGTCTCCCGTTTCACGTCTCCCGTCTCCCGTCTCCTGTCTTCCGTCTCTCCAAAACCGCATACGCCGTGGGCAACAGGAAGAACGTGACCAACAGCGCACTGATCGATCCGCCAATAATCCCCGCCGCCAACGGCTGATACAGCGCCCCGCCACTGCCCCACCCAAACACCAGCGGCAACACGCCAGTTACCGTGGTAATGGAGGTCATGGCAATGGCGCGCAACCGTTGCTGCCCACCCAGCAGAATCGCGTCGTGTATTGAATGCCCCGCTTCACGAAACTTGCGAATGGCATCGAGCTTCACCACCGCTTCGTTGTCGGCCATACCGATCATCACCACAATGCCAATCAGTGACACGGCATTGAGTGATTGTCCCGTTATCCATAAAAAGATCACCGCGCCGGCACCGGCCAGCGGCACGGTGAGCATGACCACCAGCGGAATGGTGAAGCTGGCGAACTCGCCGGCCAACACGAGAAACATCAACAGCGCCGCCAGCACCAGCACCAGCACCAGTTCATCGCTCGTGCGCTGGCGTTCGGCATCAGCGCCTGCCACTTGCCAGGTCACGCCACTGGGCAAATTCAACAACGCCATGCGCGACATCACATCGTCAGTGGCCTTGGCCGTGCCACCGGTTTCCACCAGTCCTTCAATGATGGTAACCGGACGCTGTCCAATACGAATGACCTCCAGCGGCGCGCGGGTTTCGCGCACCTGCACCAGTTGTCCCAGTGGCACGCCGCGTATGGGCGTTTGCAGCGCTGTTTCCAGCTGTTCATTGCGCACACCTGCGTAGCGCACCGTAATGGGTGTGCGCTTGTCGGTTTCGCGCAGGTCGTTGGCGTTCACACCACCAAGCGCACCAGCCAGCGCACTGGCCACTTGCTGCGGCGCAATTCCGCGTTCAGCCAGTCGCGTGCGCTCCAACGTGACTTCCACGATAGGCTGCGTTTCAGCATAGGCGTCGCGCACATCACTCAACGTTGGCAGCGCGCGCAACGTACGCCGCACCGTATCGGCCCAGCGTTGCGACTCGGCCATAGACGCCGCCGAGAGTTCGACCCGCACCAGTCGCCCCTCGCGGCCGATAAGAGAGCCGAACTCCGATTGACCGGCAAGATCCAGCGCCAGTGCGCCATTGGCCAGATCGGGCAGCGAGGCACGCAGTCGTTGCGCAAACTCGGCGGCGTCTGCAGACGGCGGTACGGGCACGATGAGCTGCGCGGTGGAGCTGGAACCGGGATCGGCGCCACCCAGAATCTCCTCATCGGTGGCTTTGCCAACACGCGCGTACATCCCCTTGGCGCCCAGCGCACGCGAGGCCTGTTCCACGCGGCCCACCTGCTGGGCAGTGGCTTCAATACTGGTGCCCTCCGGCAACTGCAACTGCGCCACCAGCACTCCTTCGTCAACCCGTGGCAGAATTTCCTTTGGCAGCGTGTAGATGAGCACACCAGTGATTGCTACCAGCAGCAGGGCCAGTGCGAATACCGTCTTCACGTGATTGAGCGACCACACCATGCCGTGCTCGTACCACGCGCTGAGCGTTACGCCCCAGCGGTCGAGTGTTTTGTTGAGTGTGCTGGTGGATGCCGGTGGTGGTGCCACTTGCATGGCCCGCACACTGCGTCGGCGACCGACGATCATTACCGGCATGAGTGTGAGCGCCAACAGCAACGACGCGGCTACTGTAGTGACCACACTCAATGACAAGTCGCGGAACAGTGCGGCGGCCAGGCCGCGTACAAAGATGATGGGTCCAAATACCAGCACGGTGGTGAGCGTTCCGGCAAATAACGGTGCCGCCACTTCGTCGGTACCTGCAATAGCGGCGTCGATCAGCGACATCCCTTCATCGCGTCGTCGGCCCACCGATTCCGCCACTACGATCGCGGTATCAACAAGCAAACCCGTGCCTAACGCCAGTCCGCCCAGTGACAGCACGTTGATGGACACGTTCATGGCTTGCAGGCCGACCAGTGCGACCAGCACCGACAGCGGCACCACGAGTCCAATGGCCAGTGACACGCGCCAGTCACGCAGAAACAGCAGAATCACGAGCAGCGACAGCAAGCCACCGGCGACAATTTCCTGACCCAGGTTGGACAGAGCATCTTCAACGAAATCGGCTTGCGCCGCGACCACGTTGATGTTGATACCGCCAAACTCAGTTTGCAGTTGCGTGATGGCCTCGCGCATGCGGCCGGTGACGGCAACGGTGTTCGAGCCGGCGTCTTTATACACCACGAGGCCAATGGCCGGGGCGCCATCAAGACGCGTCATGGTTACCGGATCGGCCAATCCCAATGCTACAGTGCCCACGTCTCGCAGAGTGATCCCCGACCCAACAGGTCCCACCGGCGTATCGAGAATTTCTGCCGGTGTACGAAACTCAGTGAGCGCGCGAACGGAGAATCGAAACTGCCCCTTGCGAATGGTGCCACCGGCGCCCGTGGCGTTCTGCGCGCGAATGGCGGTCGCGACATCTTCCGGTGTGAGGTTGAGCGCGCGCAGCCGGTCGGGATCGAGATCCACACGAATCTGATCTTCCGGTGCGCCCACCACGGCCACACTGGCAATGCCTTCAATTTGTTCCAGTCGGCGCGCATGCACGTCGGATGCAGTGCGTGCCAGGCTGCGCAAGTCGCCGCCGCCCTTGGACTCATCGCTCTTGAGCGCAAGCACGGCGATGGGTCGTTCGCCCGGATCACTCGTAAGCAATGTTGGGCGTTCGGCGCGTTCAGGAAGTTGGCCACGCGCTGCATCGAGATGTTCGCGCACGGTGAGCACCGTTCCGCGCATATCGGTGCCCCAGGCGAATCGCGCGGTAGTGGTAACTTCTCCGTTACGACTGACGGAACGCAGCTCTACGAGACCAGGTGTTGCGGCGATGGCCTCTTCGATGGGTTCGGCCACAAAGCGCGACACTTCAGGCGCTGCAGCACCGGTGTACACACTGCGAATGGTGAGCACCGGCAAAGACACGTCGGGCAGCAGTGACACCGGCAGTCGACTGAGCGACACCGACCCCATGAGCACAACCGCCAGTACTGCGGCGACCGTCGCAACCGGGCGACGGACAGCAAATGCAGCGATGGACACCGGGGCGCTTTCCTTACGCCTTGGGGCGACGACGAACCGACGCATCGGCCGGCGTTTGCTCGCGCGGGGCGGTGATGCGCACCGGTGCGTCGTGAGTGAGTGTGAGATGCCCTTCCACGATGACCTGATCACCGGCGTTGACCGGAATCTGTCCGGTGACGGAATCGGGCAGCACTTCGGTGTCGACACCGTTGCTGCGTCCTGGCAGGATGTACGTCCATTGAGCGCGTCCATCCTTCACTACAAACACCAGGGGACGACCATCGCGTTCGATGACTGCGCGCGCCGGTACCAGTCGCCGATTGGTGAGACGGGTGGCCTCCAATTGCACGTCGGCATACATGCCCGGTCGCAGGGCGCCATCG
>JANOKE010000038.1:0-22868 GCA_031419135.1 Gemmatimonadaceae bacterium | reverse complement strand
GAATCGCGCGCTGACGCGCAAGGGTTCGTGGCGTGACGTCAAGGGTAAGCGCGATGTGACGTACACGCACGAGGCGGTATTCGAAGTGGCTGGTGGCCCCGCCCGCAGTCCGTACGATCCGCAGTTCAATGCGCACGCCTTACCCCGCGTTCCGTTGCAGGGTGGTACAAAGCTTTCGACAACCCTCGACGCGATGGACAAGGCGGGTCCCTTGGCGCGGTATGTCTCGGACGGCAACGCAAAAACGGTGGCGGGGCGGGCGCCCTGACCTTTCGGCGGCAAGGCTAACCCGATGGTGGCACGGTTCATCGTTCTGCGATACGTTCGAGCCATGCGCTCAATTCTGACCGTTTCAGGCACAATCGCCACGCTGTTCGCGACCGGTGGTTGCTTCACACGCCACGCTGCGTTGTCGCCCAACAACATACCGACGGCAAAAGGCGACACGCGCACGGCGTTCGCGCTGCGCTATGTTGACGTGAAGGTCGGCACGGGCACCGCGTTGGCGTCACGACAATGCGTGTACACGCATTACACCGGCTGGCTGACCAACGGCACCAAGTTCGATTCGTCGCGCGATACCATGCCCAATGGTCGGCCGAAGACACCGTTGGTGTTTCCGGTAGGGGCGCGGCGGGTGATTGCCGGTTGGGATCTGGGTTTCGAGGGCATGCAGCCAGGTGGACAACGCCGACTGTTCATTCCGTATCAATTGGCGTACGGCGAGGCCGGACGTCCACCGGTCATACCCGCCAAGGCGGCGCTGATTTTCGATGTGGAACTGTTGGCCATCGCCGACACCCTGCCATCGGTTCCGATTTCGGCCACGCCAATTCGCCCCGATACGGCGTCACGGCGACCGACACCGCAGCAACCCCAGTGCCCAACCTGGGCGACGGTGAGCGCCACGCGCTGACACCGCGTCCGTCCTACAGTTGGTAGTTGCGTAGCGTGTTGAGCGCGGATTCCAACGCCGCGCGTTGCTGCGCATTGGGCGACAGCGCCCACAGGTCTTCATAGGCGCCAATCGCCATCGCGAGGGCCTCCTTATCGTGTTCGCTGGCGGCCAGTGAGGCGGCATTGTCGGCCAACGCGGCCTTGGCCACCTGATCGACTGGAAACCGCTTCGTTACCTGCAGCCAGCGGATCGTTCGGTCGCGCTGATTCGATTCGGTGAGCGCCCACAGGTGCCACGCACCTCGATTGTCCGGATCCGCCGCCAATGCCCGGCTGGCGAGTTCACCGACGACCTCTGGTCCTCGTCCCGAAAGCCAGTAGGCGTTGGCCAAAATCACCAGGGCCCGCGCATTCATGGGCTGCTCCTCGACCACACGTTCATAGAGCGGCCCAGCAACTTCTGGCATGTGGAGCCATGCTTCAGTTGCCGAAATGAGCGCGTCGGGTGTAACCGTGCTGCGTAATTCGTGGAGACGCTCCATGAGGACGCCGAGGTTGCCGGTCGCTTCATAGAGGGAAACCGCCTCTGCCAGAGCGGCTGGGAGGTCGGTTGGGGGAGGAGGCGGCGGCGCAATCATGGCGGAAATTAGCGACTCGGTGTCACTCGGCGGTTGCATGTGTGCCGCCAATTCCTGATACGATGGCCTGCCCTATTCACCGATATGGGTTGCGCAGATCGGTTTGGGTCGTAATACTCCACGGGTAGCGAATTGCGAAGGCTGGTTGGCGCCTCGCATCGAGTGCTATCGGGGCACCGGGATTCTTTCCGGGGTTGATCCCCTCCAGTGATTTTGACGCGCGAGTCGTTCGCGCACCCCCACGCGGTAACCGGTCGGCGCTTCATGGCGTTCGGCTGTGCGACGGAACGCAGAACACGCGTCCTGACCTTCCAGTATTTCTTGCGCAGTTTGCGCCTTTCGAGTCCCTGAGTGGGCTCGGTATTCCTGGCCCACGGCCTCAGTGGCCGTGGTGCTGTGCTCCGTCCGTCCGGACGAGAGCCTACGTATCACCTGCAGTTTTCGAATGAACGAACGCAAACGCCCTTCTCGCCGCGGCCGACCCCGGTCGAACTCGACCCCCGATAACGCCGGGGATCTGAATCCGTATCTCGATGCGCCTGAAAACGGTCCATCCACCACTGCGCCGCCGCCGATTGAAGCGGCACCGCCACGACCCGCCCCTCCGCCGATAGACGTACCGGTCGAGCGCAACACCGGCGACCAGCTGGAGCGCATTCAGCGCATGGAGCAAGCCGATCGCATGGAGCGGGCCGCCCGGCCGGATCGGCCGGATCGGCCGGAACGCTTTGATCGCCAGAGTCGACCCGATCGTCCCCCTCGCGGCGATCGCGGCCCGCGTCCTGATCGCCCGCCGCGTGGTGAACGACCCGAACGTGTGGGTGAGCGGATGGACAGTTCCTCGGCCGATGGTCGTCGGAACGGACGCCGCGGCCGGAATCGGTTCCGTCGTGGGGGTGGTGGCGGAGGTATTGGTCCGGTTGGAGGGAACGCGGGAAATGCCGTGGCAGACGTTGGGTTCGATCGAACGCCAACAACGCTTACGCCAGCTGAAGGCACGCTGTACGGTTGGTTCGATGTGGCGCGTGATGGCGGTTATTTGCGTCTGGCCACCAACAGCTATCTGCCCGATCCGGCCGATCCGTTTGTACCGCCGGCACTCGTTCGCCAGCACCAACTTCGGCGCGGCGATAAGCTCGAGGTGTCTTACGGACAGGACCAGCGCGGTCGTCAGATCATCAGCGATGTGGTCGCACTCAACGACGGGTCGCCGGAGCTGGTTGAAAAGCGCCCCGATTTCAATACGCTCACCGCGAGCTATCCCGATCGGAAACTGACGCTGGAGACGGGCCGACCGGCGAAAACCGGTCCGGAGCTTACCCGACGCGCGATCGATCTGATCGCCCCCATCGGTTATGGTCAGCGCGCCCTCATTGTGGCGCCCGCTCGCGCCGGAAAAACCACGCTCCTGCAGGCCATCGTTGAAGGAGTGGCCATCAATCATCCACAGGCCGCGTTGCTGGTCCTGCTGGTGGATGAACGGCCCGAAGAAGTAAGCGAGATGATCACGTGGGGTTATGGCGAAGTCGTGGCATCGAGCTTCGACATGCCGGCCAAACGTCATGTGGAAGTGGCCGAAATGACCCTCGAGCGCGCCCGTCGACTGGTCGAACTGGGGCAGGATGTGGTTATCGTGCTCGACTCGATCACCCGATTGGCTCGCGCCTACAACACCGTGGAGCGCGGCACGGGACGCACGATGTCGGGCGGTCTGGATTCGTCCGCGATGCAGAAACCGAAGGCGTTTTTCGGATCGGCCCGCATGATTGCGCCACAGCACGGCGGGGGTTCACTGAGCATCATTGCCACCGCGTTGGTGGAGACCGGCTCGCGTATGGACGAGGTGATCTTCGAGGAATTCAAGGGCACCGGCAACTCCGAGATCAAGCTCGATCGTGGTCTTGCCGACCGCCGCATTTATCCCGCGTTTGACATCGCCACCAGCGGAACGCGGCGCGAGGAAAAGTTGTATCGTCCCGATCAGTTGGAGAAAGTCCATCTGCTGCGTCGCGGCTTGCATCAGTTGCCGCCGCAGGCGGGTATGGAGTGGTTGATCAAACGCATCGCCGCAACGTCGAACAACGACTCACTGCTGGATGGACTGTAGCGTTCGCCGTTCATGACCCGCAATCGCATCGCGCATCGTGCCGAGTTTACGGTCCGATGCGCGTGTGGCGAGGTGTACAACACCGATGAAAGCCACATCGGCAAACAGCTCAGGTGCCGATGTGACCGCACGATTCCGATCGCGCGTCCGAACGACGCGTATGCGGAGGAGTACGACGCCAAAACGAAAGCGGAGCGCGCGCGCCGCGAGCGTGACGCTGCAGTCGCGGCACGGCGCGAGGCATCGGCACGGCGGCGTAGGCGCTTCACCCAGTGGCCAAAGCATGTTGGACCGGCGTCGCTGCGGTGGCTGTCGAATGCCTGGGCGGCCCTGAGCAGCCGCCGACCGTTGCGCCGATGGACTGCGCGTATGGCGTGGACCTGGAGCGCGCTGACCGTCGTGATCTGGGCGCTGCTCATCACCACGTCGGAATCATTCCTGCCGGCCACGCTGCTGGCGTACGGCCCTCGATTCATTCTGCTCGCTCCGTTCATCGTGCTGATCCCGCTTGCGGCGACCGCAGCGCGCAGCGCATTGGCGCCGTTGTCACTCGCGGTACTGGTGGTGGTGGGGCCGATCATGGGCGCTCGACTGTCGTTGCACACCGTTGGGCGCGCGATGCCGGCCACTCCACCACCAAACGCGATTCGTGTGGTCAGCTTGAATGCCATGGGCGGTGGCATCGTCGCCATGCAGTTGCGCGATATGGTTGATCGGTTGCAGCCGCACCTGATTGCACTTCAGGAGTGCGGTGACGTATTGTGGGATTCATTGCAGGCCCTGCCAGAGTGGCATCGCGCGCATCACGCCGACCTCTGCACCGCCAGTCGCTGGCCGATCACCTCCGTGGACTCAATGCCACGCAGCGATTTTCTGCGCATCGCGAAATACGGGTTCGGCGGAACAGGATTGGTTGCGCGCTACACCATTGCGTCGCCGCGCGGCCCACTGGTGTTCGTGAATCTGCACCTTGAGACCGCGCGGAAAGGACTCGAAGCCTTGTCCGGCAGTGATGGATTCATTCCCGACCGGATCGACGCCACCAGCGCCGAGGCCGTGTTGCGTCGCGGTGACGGCTCGAACCGCATTGAACTCAATGCACGCATTCGCGATCGCGAATCCGAGCGGGCGGCCCGGTGGTCGTCACGCGGCGATCAACGGATTCCCCTGATTGTTGCCGGTGACTTCAACCTGCCGGTGGAAAGCGCAATCTTTCGCCAACACTGGGGCAGCTTCACCGACGCGTTCGAGTCCAGTGGAACCGGATTCGGATGGAGTAAGCAAGAGGGGAGCCTGCTCCGCATTCGCATCGATCACGTACTCGGCAACGCAGCCGCGCCGCAGCCGATTGGCACCTGGCTGGGCACCAACGTGGGCAGCGACCACCTGCCGGTCATTGCCGACTTGATGAACCGACGTTGAGGGACTGCGACGCGCTCACTCCGCGGACGTCGCCATTTTGAACTCATCCAACAATGTCGCGGCGGCACGAATACCCAATCGATAGTTCTCGGCGCTGATCCACTCATCGGGAGCGTGGGCGTTCTCGCCGGGCAAGCCAAAACCCATCAGCAGGACAGGTGCACCAAGAATGCGTTCAAAGTCGCCGACCACCGGAATCGAGCCCCCTTCGCCGGTAATGACCGGTGCGCGACCGAATGCCGCCTCAAGCGCCCGTTTACCGGCTTCGATAATCGGCCCTTTGAGATCGGCACGCCAGGGGCGACCGCCGTGCAGCGCTGTCACCGTGGCCACAACACCGGGCGGCGTCACGCGTGCGACGTGTTCGGTGACCAGACGCTCAATGGTTGTGGGATCCTGATCGGGCACGAGTCGAAAACTCACCTTCGCCATCGAGATCGCCGGCAAGACGGTTTTTGCACCCTCGCCGGTATATCCACTCAGCAGTCCGTTCACCTCGCACGTGGGCCGTGTCCACAGGCGCTCGAGCGTGGAATATCCTGGTTCGCCACCGAGCGCACTCACGCCAACTTCGCGCATCAACCCGTCGTCGCTGAATGGCAGCGTGCGCATTTGCTCGCGCACGGCATCCGGAAATGGTCGAACCGCCTCGTAGAATCCAGGAATGGCGATGCGTCCGTCGGCGTCGTGCATCGTGGCCAGAATGCGCGCCAGTACCATGGCCGGATTCACGACCGCGCCGCCGTACATACCGGAGTGCAAGTCGCTGTTTGCGCCACGCACATCGATCTGCACGTAGGCCAATCCGCGCAGCGACGACAGAATACTCGGAATCCCCGGGGCAAACATGGTCGAATCGGAGATGACTACGGCGTCGCAAGCGAGCCGAGTCTGCTCGCGCTCGAGAAACTGTTCGAGGTTCACGCTGCCTACCTCCTCTTCGCCCTCGGCCAGCACAATCACATTCACCGGTAACGTACCGCGCACCGCCAGATGCGCTTCGAGCGCCTTGATGTGGAGGTAGAGCTGGCCCTTGTCGTCCACGCTGCCGCGGGCATAAATGCGTCCGTCACGCAGCACAGGCTCGAACGCCGGAGAGGTCCACAAATCGAGTGGTTCCGGCGGCTGCACATCGTAGTGTCCGTACACCAGCAGCGTGGGCGCATTCGGCCCTGCGCCGCGCCATTCGCCCAGAACAATCGGATGGCCCGGAGTCGGCACGACTTCGGCGTTCACGCCGATGCGGGTGAGCGCGTCGGCGACGAACTGCGCGGCCGCCAGACAGTCGGCCTTGTGTTCGGACTTCGCGCTGACACTCGGAATGCGAAGGAACGCGAAGAGTTCGTCTTGCGCCCGCGAATCGTTGTCGGCGCACCAGGCAGCGAGATCAGCGGGGATTGTGGGCTTGGACACGAGCAATTGAGCGGTGGAATGTCGGAGGGGATGATGTTGAACGATACGAGGTCTATCGCGTACCCGGTAGCGACGGCGCCGATGACTGACGCGCCGGCACGTCGGTGGCCATGCGATAGAGCCAGATGCGTCGTTGCGCGATCACGCCGTCGCCGCGACGGAGCATCACCGGGTCGCCACGTTTCGACTCCTTGAACCAGCGCGCGACGCGCACTCCCAGCGAATCACCCACGGGGTTGTTGTCGAAGACCGCCACTAACCCGTCGCCCGGCCGCAGGTCGTCATGCGCAGTTGGCCAGAGATCGAACTGGTTGGGTCGACTCGCCAGATTGAGCGAGAAAACGGTGGGGTGGTCGGGCAGGTGGAACGCCAACGCCGACGCATCCTGATAGCGATCGGCGGCGACCCAGCGATCGACCGTGCCGTCAAGGAACGGATCGCGGCGCGCCGAGTCGACCGCCGTGGCGAGCATCGTCCAACCATAACTGCGAGAAAAGAGATCTTGACGTGGGGCAAGCGGAAGCACCGGACGCCATGCCTGCACGCCGACCACGGTCAACAGGGCGACTGCAAAGACCACGCCCCCTTGCCACCAGCGTGATCGCGCGAGTGGATGAGTTTCGCTGGCCAGCAGCAACATTGCCGATGGATACATGAGTGCCGGCCAATTCGCCTCGACCGATTGGCGCGCAGCGCTTGCGGCGAAGAACGCCAGCGGCAGCACCGACATGACGGCGAGCGCGAACCGACGAGTCAACACATCCTGCGGGCTTGAATTGGCCCGTGTGCGCCAACCGTCGCGCAGAGCGATCCAGACGGAAAATGCCATCAGGACGAACAGAATTGGCGACGCCAGGCCGAACTGTCCACCTAGCAGTTCCAGTTCACGGGACAGCACGGTTCCGCGTGCTGCGGGTCCGAATCCATGGTTCAGCTGGAATCGAAAAGACACCCAGTCATGCGTCGCGTTCCACCACACCACGGGGGAAAAGATTGCGAGGGCGATGAGCGACGCCCACCATGGCCCCGCCTCGCGGAATCGTGTCCGCAATGCCGGGTGCATCATGCACGCCATAACCAGGCCAGCGGGGAACAACACGGCGGTGTACTTCGCCACCAGTGCAGCCCCCAGTCCTGTACCGGCCAACGTCCACCAACCAAATGCGCGGGGCGAACCCACCGGTGCAGCCAAGGCGCGTTCGACGGCCAACAACGCAATCATGGCCGCCGCAAACAGTGCGGCGTCCGGGGTGGCCAGCACCAATCCCAGCATGGCCAGCGGCACCACAGCCATGAGCACGGCGGCTCGTACGGACGCGCGGGCGCCTTCCACACCTCGCCCGGCGATGTGCCAAGCGGTGATCACCGCACCGACATGGGTGACAAACGCGGCCAGCATCGGCCCGGCGCGCACACCCGCTGGCGTAATACCGATCACCGACGTACTCGCCGCAATGAGCAGCGCGATCCCCGGCGGATGATCGAAATATCCCGGGGCAAGATGTCGCGTCCACAGCCAGTAGTACGTCTCGTCGGGCACCATGGGCACGAGCGACGAGAAAAGCGCCCGCACGACGGATGCACCGATCACCCACGCGAAGGTGAGTCGCCAGGCCGACAGGGATTCGGCGCGGTGTGCAGACGTAGTGGCGTTCAGGGCAGTCACGAGTCTGTGTAAGTTGTCACCATGGCCAGTGGCCTCGAAACCTCCCCCTATTGTATCTGGCGTATCCTCGAAGGGTTTGAGTCCGATCCTCAAGCGAGTGTTTCATGACTCTCTGAGAAATCGCAAAACTGCGATTTTTGAGAGTTAGCGACGATCGTTCACCCGGGATCGGGCCGGTTCGCCCGTTGGCCGATCATCCGGCGATTGGTGGGGTACCAGCGGCTCATGTGCGTCGCGGTTTTGTCTGCGATCGGTCCATCACCGATACAGTTGAGCTCGGCAGCATATTGGACCGATACCGATCTGTGACGCGGTAAATTCCGGGCAGGGAGTGTTGTCCCGGTCGACACGCGGTTCAGATTCCCGTGGTGTATCGGTTACGGCTGGCCACGACCGCGCGTCTCAGTAGTGCGTCCCGAGGCTCGTCGCGGGCGTCATCTATCACTTATTACAGACAGGACGTCCCCGCATGCGGGTCTTTGCCCCGATTGTTACTGCGCCGCTTCGCCGTTTGGCGCCCGTCACGCCGCGGCTTGCTGCGGCACTGATTGCCGTGGTGGTCCTGGCCGCATGCGATCTCAATCCGAACACACCTACCTGCAGCGTCACCATCTCGCCGTCCACATTCACGGTACCGGTTAACGGTGCCGTCAGTGTTGCCGGGACGGCATTCGACTGCAAAGGCAATTCCATCCGCGACAAGACCATCAACTTCACGTCGAACAATACGGCCGTTGCGACCGTCACCACCAGCGGTCAGGTGATCGGTGTCAGTGTGGGGCAAACCACGGTGTCGGCCGTCAGCAACGACAAGTCGGGAACGGCTCAGGTTACGGTGACGCCCGAAATCGCCACGACGGTCACGGTGTCGCCGGCCACCACGACGTTGCGCATCACCAATCAGAAGCAACTCACCGCGTCGGCGAAGAATGCCGCCGGCACCGTCATCAGCGGTCGAACGTACCGCTGGTCATCGAGCAACTCGTCGATCGCGTCGGTCGACCAGAGCGGCAACGTCATTGCGCTCACGCCGGGGAACGTGGTGATCGCGGCCGACGCCGATGGGGTGATTGGCAATGCGTCGATCACGGTAACGAACATCCCGATCGGCGCCTGTTCGCTGGCGCCGGCATCGCAAACGGTGACCGTCACCAACCAGGCGCAACCGATCGTCACGTTGCGCGACACCGCCAGCAACGTGTTGCCGACACTCGGCCGCCAACTGGCATGGATCAGCGACAACGAAGTGGTGGCCACGGTGTCGAACACCGGTGTGATCACGGCCAGGAAGAAGGGTTCGGCCCGCATTACCGTGTCGTCGGTGGAATATCCCAACATCAGCTGCGGCACGAACTTCGTGGCGGTCGATCCGCGTATCGCCACGGCAACCATCCAGCCGCGCAACGGTTCACTGCGCATCAGCATTCCGCGCCAGCTCAGCGTGTCACTGGTGGACAGCGTAGGCGGCACCATTCCGCCGGGCCGCGTGATCAACTGGACGAGCGCGACGCCGGCCATCGCGATTGTGTCGGCAACGGGGCTGGTGACCGGGCTTTCGCTTGGCACGGCGAAGATCGCCGTGAACGCCGAAGGGGCGGTGGATACCGTCAGCTTCAGTGTGACCAAGATTCCGGTCTCCTCGGTGCGCCTGTCACCGCTCACGTCCAACATCGTGCAGGGGCAGACGGTGCAGATTACCGCCACCGTTGAAGACTCAACAGGTACGGCGGTGACCGATCGCGTCATCGAGTGGAGCAGCAGCGATCCGACCAAGGCCAACGTGTCGCAGACCGGTCTGGTCACGAGTATCTCGACCGGTACGGTAACCATTTCGGCGATCAGTGAGACGCGCTCCGGATCGGCGAGCGTAACCGTGCAACCCATACCGGTGGATACCATCGTTGCGGTGACCGAGTATTCGGTCGCCCTGAACGCGGCCAACAAGTCGTTTGCCATCACTCTCAAGGATGCCAACGGCAATCAGCTGTTCAATCGCCAGATGAGTGTCACCAGCAGTGCGCCGGGTTTTGCGCAGGGTGCCGCCAACAACGTGGCGACCATCGTGAACGTGACCACATTCGCCGTGGGTTCGACAACGTTTACGCTTCGGGCGCTCAACGCGAATGGTCAGCCGGAAGGAAAAACGACAACGGTGAATGTGATTGTGACGGCTGCTGTCCCGTAGGAGGGCAGAGCGGTGAGGAGTTTGAGGGGTGAGAAAAGGAAGGGGCGAGGGTAGGAGGGTCTCGCTCTGGCCTCATCCTTCTCCCGCATCAGGAATGGGGTGGCGCGGTTACTTTCCCGCCATGAGTCTCCCCAAGCCGTCCTTTGTCCGCGGCCTCTTCGCCGGCGAGATCGCTGACGATCTCCTGTTTCCGTATCCGGCACCGCTGAACGAGCGCCGTCCCGACGAGGCGCGCACCGTGCGTCGATTGGTCGACGCGCTCAACGCGATGGTGGCCAGCGGACTGATCGACTCGCGTCAGTTCGACGAAGCCGAAACCATTCCCGAACCGGTGATCCAGGCGTTTGCCGATGCCGGATTGCTCGCGCTCACGATTCCCACCGAATTTGGTGGGCATGGACTCTCCGCCTCGGCGTACGCCCGGGTGTTCGGCGCCGTCGCCGCCATTGACGCATCGCTTGCCGTGTTGATCGGGGTGCACTGCGGCCTGGGCAGCAAGGCGATCGTGCTCTTTGGAAATGACGAACAGAAGGCCCGCTATCTTCCAGGATTGGCCCGCGGAGAGACGCTGGCCGCGTATGCGCTCACCGAACCGGAAACCGGCTCGGACGCTCAGCATATCGTGACGCAGGCGCGTCGCGCACCGGACGATCGTGGCTGGTTGCTCACGGGCCGGAAGCACTGGATCGGCAACGGACATCGCGCTGGCGTGATCGCGACCTTTGCGCAAACGCCGGTTCAGCGAGACGGCGCCACGGTCATGCGACCAACGGCGTTCATTGTTCGACCGGACATGCCGGGGTTCCGGATCGATGGCATCGTCCGCAAGCTCGGCATTCGCGGCTCCACGCAAGCGGAGTTGGTGTTTGACGATCTGTATGTGCCCGACGATCACGTGCTCGGCGAGGTGGGCAAGGGTTTCCGTGTGGCCGTCAATGCGCTCAATGCGGGCCGTCTGTCACTGGCCTCCGGTTGTACGTCGGCGTGCAAACGGCTGCTGGGCGAGTACACGCGTTATGCCGAAGCACGAACGCAGTTCGGCGGACCGTTAGGGTCATTTGAAATTACGCAGCGCAAGATGGCCACGATGGCGGCCGAAACATACGCGGCCGATGCCATGGTGGGCGCGTTAGCCGCCGCGCTGGATACCGACCAGGTGGACGCGTCGCTGGAGGCTGCCTGCGCGAAGGTGTTTGCCAGCGAACTGGTGTGGCGGAGCGCCGACGAACTGGTGCAGCTTGCCGGCGGTCGCGGATTCGTGAAACCGTGGCCGTACGAACGCTACCTTCGTGACGCGCGCATCAACCGCATCTTCGAGGGCGCGAACGAGATCCTGCGACTGTTCGTGGGGCTGAACGGCATTCAGGAGCCGGCCGCAGACCTCAAAGAACTCGCCGACGCCCTGCGTCGTCCGATGCAGAATTGGGTACTGGTTTCGGAGTACGCCGTTGACCGTGTGCGTTCGGCGTTGGGTCATCGCGACCGTCTGGCCGTCACCCTGCATTCGTCGCTCAAGTCCCACGGGGAGTTCGTGGAGAAGCATGTCGCCGAACTGGCGGCCGCAACACAAAAACAGATTGTTCGACACAAGAAAGAAATTTTGCATCGCCAGTTGGTGGTCGAACGGCTGGCCGACATGGCGATCGAGTTGTACGCGCGCCTCACCACACTTTCGCGCACGCAGCGACTGATCGACCAGTTGGGAGCCGATGCGTGTCAACGCGAAATCGCGCTCACCGAACTGTTCTGCATGCAATCAGGCCGACGTTTTCGTGCCCAGCGCATGGAACTCGAGGGCGACGCAGGCGAGAGTATTGATGCGTTGCGCCGAAACGTGGCCGCCACCGTTCGGGCCGAGTTCGGCTACGGGTCGCGTGACGCGTTGATGGATGTCCCGGTGCCGGCGTTGCCGGCGTGGAGTCTTGTGAAAGCCGCGCAGGAGCACGAAACCGGCTAGCGTGAATGTCGGCCAGGAGAGGCCGCGGTGTCGCTACGCAAACCTCGCGCCGCTCACGGCGACGGCGGCAACGCCGACACCACGACGCCGGTGCATGTCCCGAATCCGATGCGCACCGCGCCACCGCGCTCGGCATACGCGGTCATGATCACCTCGTCGCCATCCTCGAGAAACGCGCGCGACTCGCCATTGGGCAGCGTGGTGGGTTCAGCACCGCGCCAGGTCAGTTCCAGCAGGCATCCACGACTCTGCTTCTCCCGACCTGATATCGTGCCACTCCCCAGCAAGTCGCCGGGGCGCATGGCGCAGCCATTGCTGGTGTGATGGGCCAACATCTGCCCCGGAGACCAGTAGAGATCGAGTGTACTGCCCTGCGTTAAGCGCACCGGTGCGTCACCTGCCTCGCGCATTCGCGCCGTGCGCAACCACACTTCCATCGTGATCGCGAAGCCGCCACGCGCGCGATCGGCGGGATGGTTGAGATACGGCAACGGCAACGGGTCTCCTTCGGCGCGCGCGGCCAGTGGCTCCCGGAATGGCTGCAGCGCCTCCAGCGTTACCACCCACGGGCTGATGCTGCTGGCGAAATTCTTGGCAAGGAACGGTCCGAGCGGCTGATACTCCCAACTCTGAATGTCACGCGCCGACCAATCGTTCAGAATACAGACACCAAACAGATGGTCATCGGCCTGTGCCAGCGGAATGGCGTGGCCCATGGCGTTGCCGGTTCCCACAAACGCGCCGAGTTCGATTTCGTAATCCAGCAGTCGCGAGGGTCCAACGGTTGGCGCGCTGTCGTTCGGTGCCATGCGCTGGCCGCTGGGTCGACGAACCGAGGTGCCCGATACGACAATGGTGGAGGAACGTCCGTGATATCCGATCGGCACCCACTTGTAGTTCGGCAACAACGGATTGTCCGGCCGGAACATCGACCCCACGTTGGTGGCGTGGTGTACTGAGGCGTAGAAGTCTGTGTAGTCACCGATTTCGGCAGGGAGGAACAGCTCGGCATCCTGTTGCGCGACCAGCGCGTATTCAGCCGTTTGTCGCCGATGCACCGTTGACGTTTCGGAGAGCAGTCCCGAAATGGCGACCCGAAGCGCGCGCCGCGCGCCGCCACCTCGCGCCATCAGGTTGTTCAGCGTTGGCGATGCGCACGCGAGCGCCGCCTGTCGCGCGTCTATGGAATTTTCGTCGAACAGTCCTGCCGCGAGACACGCCGCCACGTCGAGGATGGAGTCGCCAATCGCCACGCCCACGCGCGGCGCTTCGAGCGTTCCGGCGCGTCGAAAGATGCCGAACGGCAGGTTCTGGATTGGGAAATCGGTGCCCGACCGGTTGGCGGACTCCACCCAACTGCGGAGCGCCGGATCCGTCGTATCGTTGTTCATGGTCTCTGGCCGGGCGAATGCCGGTCGCGCGTCATATCCACCCCATGGCGCGAATCTCATTCACCGGCTCGGTAAACGAGCACGATCCAAAACTCACCAGGACCTGTTCGCGCACGCGCTGCAGCAATGTGCGGTCGAGCACGACCGGACCTTCTGTACTCCGCCAGGTGACGTGCTCCTCCTCGATCGTGAGCGTGGACGGATCGGATTCATTGACCAACCGCACGGCCTGTGCCGCCTCGCCTCCCTGCGCGAGCAATGCGGCAGCGAGAAATACGTTGAGGAACCCGAACATCCGACTCGACGGCGCATTCTCATCGTAAGTCAGTCGATACGCACCGCACATCGTGTGATGCAGCCCGGCAGTGGCTTTGGCCACGATGGCGTGCTCGATGCAGCTCTGCAAGAACGACACGACGGCGTGGGCGGAAGGGAATGCATCGGCGGTGACACCACCGGTGCGCAGCTTGGCGCGACGACCGGTGGCGGCAATGCGCGGCAGCAACTCCTGGGCGCTGGCGGCGGTCACCTCAACGTAGGTAACCAATTCGCGCGGAATCGCCGCATCGATCGTAGCCACGTCCGATGCGCTGTTCGCGCGCACCTCATACGCGTCGACAAATGCACCGCACTCTTCGAAGCAAACACGATGCCGTTCATTGAACGCGGAAATGCCCATCAGGTCGGCAGCGACATCACCGCTGGAAATGGCGGTCAATCGCCAAGGTACCGCCCCGGCATCGCGCGGCAACAGCGGATCGGCCAGCTCCGAAAAGCGCGCCAGCTTACTGGCGGGACATACGAAACGACCGAGCATCCATCCCGCGCCCCCCGCGCGATAGTGCGCGTAGTTGCGCACCGCGCCCATCATGTCCACGCCGGCGGGAGGAAACAGGCCGGCGTAATCGACGATCCCTTCCAGCAGGACGCGGGAGGCGTGTTCGGTGACGGGGAGCAATCGCACTGGCATTCTCGCGTCTACATAGCCTCAAAATCGAGCGCAAGGTCGAGTGCGGGTGCCGAGTGCGTGAGCGCACCAATCGAAATGCGATCGACACCGGTTTCGGCAATGCCGCGCACCGTTGCGAGGGTCACCCCGCCGGACGCTTCGGTGGTCACCTTGCCGGTGCAGCGGGTGACGGCCGTGCGCATCGCATCGAGGGACATGTTATCCAACAGAATCCAGTCGGCGCCTGCGGCAACGGCCTGATCGACCTGCGCAAGCGAGTCACACTCCACCTGCACCGGGATATCCGCGTGAGCCAGCGCTCGCGCGTGCGCGACGGCCGCTCCGATATCCCCGCCAATGGCCGCCAGATGGTTGTCCTTGATGAGCACACCACTTCGCAGATCCATGCGGTGATTCATGCCACCGCCCGCGCGTACCGCGTACTTCTGAAGCGCGCGCCAGCCCGGCAAGGTTTTGCGCGTATCGAGAATCGTGGCCGACGTGCCGCGCACCAGATCAACAAACGACGCCGTCAGGGTCGCGATCCCCGAGAGATGTTGCAGATAGTTGAGTGCCACGCGCTCGGCCGAGAGCATGCCGCGTGCGCTGCCGGTCAGATGCATCACCGAGGCGCCCTTGGCCACGCGCGTACCGTCTTCCGCATCGACGCGGATCGTGATGTGCGGATCGAGTTGGCGGAACGCTTCTGCGGCGAGCGCAACGCCGGCGATCACCCCTTCCTGCCGCGCCGCCAGCGTACTGCCTACCTGGCACGCGCTGTCCACCGTGGCGAGCGTTGACAGATCGTTCTGCGCCTGATCTTCGAGCAGCGCAGCCCGAACCTGGGAACGGATTTCGTCTGCGGTGAACGGAAATTCCAGAGGTGATCCCGACGGCGTATGAATGGCCGGCGATTCCAGCGGCGTGATGGTGCGTGACCGAACGACGTTCGCAGGCGTGGACGGCGTGGGTCGCAATGGTGGATGATAGTCGCTCATTCCCCAGGATCCTCAAAACCAACGGGGCTAAGTGCGGTACCACCACCGATGGACACCATGCGCTCGATGGCAGTGCGGGCCCGTGTCGCAATCTCGTCCGGCACGGTGATGCGATACTGCAGGTGTTGCAGCGCGTCGCGAACCTTTGGCAGCGTGGTCACCTTCATATACGCGCACACCGCGCGCTCGTTGGCAGCAATGAAGTGCTTGGTGGGATTCTCGCGACGCAGACGGTGCAGGATGCCAATCTCCGTCGCCACGATAAACGTATCGCTCGCACTCTGCGCCGGCCGCCGGATCATCCCTTCCGTTGACAAAATCTGCACGCCGTCGGCCGCGATGGCGCCAGCGGAGATCGCTTCCACCACCGGCGTCGCACATCCGCACTCTGGGTGAATCAGGAATTCCGCTCCCGGATGTTGTGCTCGCGTCAGATTGATGTGCTCCGGGTCGATTCCTGCGTGCACGTGACACTCTCCCATCCACACATGCATGTTCGCGCGTTGTGTGAGTCGTCGTACGTGCGCGCCCAGAAACATATCGGGGAGAAAGAGGATCTCCTTCTCGGCGGGAATCGCATTCACGACTTCCACCGCATTGCCGGACGTACAGCAATAGTCGCTCTCCGCCTTCACCTCGGCGGTGGTATTCACGTAGGCTACCACCACGGCACCGGGATAGTCGGCTTTCCATGCCCGCAGTTGATCCGCATTGATGGTGCTGGCCAATGAGCAGCCCGCGGCGAGATCGGGCAGCAGGACCGTCTTGTGCGGCGACAGGATCGCTGCCGTTTCAGCCATGAAGTGCACGCCGCAGAATACGATGACGTCGGCTTCGGTTTTCGCGGCTTCACGCGACAGCCCGAGCGAGTCGCCGACATAGTCGGCAACGTCCTGAATCTCCGGCCGCTCGTAGTTGTGGGCGAGCACCACGGCGTTGCGCGCTTTCGCCAGCGCCCGGATCTCGGTGGCAAGCACTGGATCGTAGTGGGCTTCGAGAATGGTCACGTGAGACGGGAGACGGGAGAAGGGAGACGGGAGACGAAGAAAATGAAGACGGGGGAGAGGCGTGCGACGGATTGGTGTCTCCCGTCTCCCGTCTCCCTTCTCCCGTCTTACCATGTTATGTGCTGATCCTTCCACTTCCGGCGGGTCTTGGGAAAATCGCTTCGGAAGTGCCCTCCGCGCGACTCCTTGCGTAACAGTGACGCCTCGGTCACGAGGGTTGCGGTGGTGTGAAGATTTCGCTCTTCGGTGGCCCCGGGAGGTAACCGTTCGCCGATCGTGGCCAGGCGCGCCAGGCCACGCCGGAGCCCGGGGGCGGTCCGGGCGATTGACGCGTAGTCCCACATCACGGTACGAATCTCGTCGGCAGCCACCTGTGCGGCACCGCGATCGTCGAGCGACGGTACGCTCCACACCGTTTCGGCCGGCTCAGGCAATCGTTCCGGCGTTTCGATCAGGTCGCGCGCGACGCGTTCCGCAAAGACCAAACCCTCGAGCAGTGAATTTGAGGCGAGGCGATTGGCCCCATGCACGCCGGTGCGCGCCACCTCACCAACGGCGTACAGCCGCGACAAGCTCGACCGTCCCGCCAGATCGGTCATCACGCCACCCATCATGTAGTGCGCCGCCGGCGTGACCGGGATGGGTTCCTGCGAGGGGTCGATACCGCGCGCCCGGCAGATCTGAAAAATTCCGGGAAAGCGCTCGGCAAAGGGTACGATCAGTCGTGTGGCATCGAGAAACACCGTGCCGTGCGTTTGTTGCTCGCGAAATATCTCGCGGGCCACCACATCGCGCGGAGCCAGTTCCGCCAATCGATGACGCTTCGGCATGAAACGCTGACCACGTCCATTGAGCAGAATTGCCCCCTCTCCTCGTACCGCCTCCGAAATGAGCGACAACGGATTCTCTGCCGTGTCCAGCGCGGTTGGATGGAACTGCACGAACTCCATATCGGCCAGCCGAACGCCGGCGCGATGAGCAATTGCGAATCCGTCACCGGTGGCGACCTGCGGATTGGTGGTGTAGCGATAGATCTGACCGCAGCCGCCGGTGGCGAGCACGGTCGCATCCGCTACGATCTCAACGGCCTGCCCGGCAATGCTGGCTCGGACACCGGCGCAGCGTACCCCTTCGGCGTCTTCCACCAACAGGAGTTCCAGCACCCGGGCCGCTTCGTGTACGGTGATGGCACCTGATTCGCGCACCTTCGCCACCAAGGTACGGGCCACCTCCGCACCGGTCTGGTCGCCGTGTGCGTGAACGATGCGATGCCGCGAGTGGGCGGCCTCCTTGCCGAGCTTGAACGCACCACTGGGATCGAGGTCGAAGCGGGCCCCGGCGGCCTGAAGCTCGCGCACGCGGGCCGGACCCTCGTTTACGAGCACCTGCACGGCTTCCGCATCGCACAGCGCTGCGCCGGCGGCGAGCGTATCTCGTCGGTGAAGCTCCGGTGAGTCGCCAGCGCCCAACGCGGCGGCGATTCCACCTTGGGCATACGCCGTAGCCGAGTCGAAAAGGGAACGCTTGGTGAGCAGTGTCACCGAACCGTGCCCCGAGGCCCGCCATGCGGTGTGAAGACCCGCAATTCCGCTGCCAACTACGAGGAACCGCGTGCGGATTCGCAGAGTCATAGTATTTTTGAATCAACGGACTCACACGCGCCGGGGCCAGCGGGCAGTTGTGCTCAGGCGCATTTTCTCCCCCCTTGCAGGAGTCGCAGTCATGCGTCTGTCGTTCGCGCGCGGTGCGGTGGCCGCTGGTCTGGTGACCGGCCTGTCGCTCGCCCCGGTGGTTCTGTGGGCTCAGCCGGGTGGCGTTGCCCCAGCGTGCCCCGTTGATCCCAACAGCCCCAAGGAGCTTGCCGTGATGGAGCTCCAGGTTCAGCGCGCGCGAGGCGCGACCACTCCGGAGGTTCGGCAGGCCGCGCTGAGGGCCATCATGAAAGAGCTCGACACCAAGCCCGAGCGCTTCGCCAAGAACCCGGCCGGCTTCAACCTGCGAATGGCGCAGGCGTTGACGATGTGGGCGATCGAGCCTGGTGTCGGGAACAGCCCACCGCGTGCGTCACTGGGGTTCGTAACCAACCCGATGGAATCGATCGATCTGGTGGTGAAGTTGGATGAAGCGTACAAGGCAATTGCGGCGGCGCTGCCCGCTTGCGAAAACGAGGTGAAGGCACTTCGTCAGAATGAAGTGTGGCTGGCGGTCACCCGGAAGGCGCTCGACGCCTCAAACGCGGCGCAGTTGGACACCGCAGACTTCTACGCCAGGCGCTCGCTGCTGCTCTCAACCGAAAGCCCATATCCGCACTACGTGCTGGCGAACGTGGCGAACCAGCGAAAGGATCGCGCCGCAGCGATGGGTCATTGGAAGCAAGTGGTCGCACTGGCTGGCGTCGATACCACGTACCGCGAACTGAAGGGCAGCAGCTTGTATCTGCTGTCGGTCAACCAACTGGAGGCAGCCGAGGCGGCGAAAGGCGCCGAGCAGCAGACGCTGGCGAAGGAAGCGGCCGCCAACTTCAAAACCATTCTTATGAACACGCCGGACAGCCCGGACGCCCCGAACATCATGCAGAGTTGGGCGGACGCGCTGAAGATGGCAGGTGATTCGGCATCGATCCCGGGCGTGTATGCCGACATGCTCGCCAAGCCGACCGGCTACACCGATGTCGCGCTGACCATGGCCAGTGTCATTGCCACGCGCATCAACCGAACCGATGATGCGATTGCACTCAACGAAGCAGCCATCGCCAAGAACCCCTACGCGCGCGACGCGTTGCGGAATCTGGCCGCGAATTTCTATGGAAAGGATCAATTCCTCAAGATGCTTCCGCCATCAATCAGGCTGGTGGCGATCGACCCGAACAACTTTGACGGCTGGATGATGTTTGCGTACGCGGCGCAGGGCATTGCCAAGTCCACCAAGATTCCGGCGGAGAAAAAGGCCTGGACGGATTCGCTGGTGAAGTACCAGACCTACGCCGAGGCGTTACCGGTGAAGGTGGATATCACGAGTTTCCAGCGTGGCGCGAAGGATGTGACACTGACGCTGCAGTTCGAGCAACAAGCGGCAGCGGTTGGCAACTACACGGTCACCGTGGAGTTTCTCGACGTGTCCAATGCGGTGGTGGGAACGGCGACGGCGCCGGTTGGTCCGCTCAAGAAGGGGGAAACCAAGAGCATCGCGTTCAAGGCCGTGGCCACTGGCGTGTCGGGGTATCGGTACCAACCCATCAAGTAGCGGGCAAAGACGATTCATTTTCGCGTGGGCCGGTTGGGCCACCGTGTGGCGCCCACCGTGGCCATCATGCTGTTGCTGCTTTCTGCGCGCGCCGGAGGTCAATCCTCCGGCGCGCGCGTGGTGGTTGAGCTGGGCGTGATGGGCGTGGGAGCATTCACCCACGCCGCGCCAGGCGTGTTTGGCAAGAACGCCACCGAGGGATACTTCACCCAACCGAATGTGATGGCGGGCGCGCGTTTGGGCCCCTTCGCAATAACCAGCACCATCAATTTCGAAGGCTATACGCTGCAGCGCGGTGAACTCAATGCCGGCATCTACGGCGAAGGCTACGTCGATCGACGTCACCCGCACACGCTGCTGCACGAATTCATGCTGTCGGCCGAATCGTCGACGCGTTCAGGCGCGCGCGCGTCGCTGGCCGCAGGCAAGGGATTCACCCCCTTTGGCACGGACGATCCCATGATGCGACCGTTCGTGAAGTATCCGGCGAATCATCACCACGCGCAGATCATCGAGCGCGTGGTGGCGATTGGCGCCATGCGAATCGGCAACGAGCATCGCGGCATGGCCCTGGAGCACGCATTTTTCAACGGCGATGAGCCCGTGGGCCCGTTCGTTGGCCCGCAGTGGAGCCGCTTCGGGGATTCCCGTTCCACGCGCGTGACGCTGCTGCCGATGCGTGGCCTGGAGCTGCAGGCCAGCCGCGCGTTTGTGCGGTCGCCCGGCATCATCCAGGGAGGCGCGTTCGATCACACGCAATCGAGCGTGTCGCTGCGGGTGGATCGGGCGAAGAGCGAACACGCCATGCCGGGTCACCGTATGGATGGCGATCGCCGCTATCTGCTGATCGAGTTTGCGCGCACCGACGAAGGGTTTGGCGCCGAACGCGTGTTCCGATTCAACAGCCTGTTGGCGGAAGGACTGATTGAACGTAAAGGCTGGGGACTGTCTCTGAGAGCCGAACGGACCGACCGGCCGGAAAGCGAACGTCTCCTCGACCCGTTCCGGATGGCGAACGGTCATATCGATTTCCAGATCATCGGCATTACCCGCTGGTCGCTGGGCACGTTGCATCTCGATGCACCATCCGCCGTAGTTCCGTCGATCGCTGCGCGCGTCGCACCGTATGTAGAAATTGCGCGCGCCCGACCGGTGGCGTTACGCACACCGGCCGTGTTCGTGCCCCGCGAGTTCTACGGCGCGGCGACACTTTGGTCAGTAACGGCCGGCCTCCGTGTGCATGTTGGTACCATGCGCCACCGTATGGGTCGGTACGGTGTGCTCGCTTCACCTCCCTGACACCGATAATCTCCCTGATGCGCAACTCTACCACCGGCATGCTCGCGTTGACGTTGGTGCTGCTTGGCTGCGGCGGTGGTGGTACCGATGGCCCCGTCACTCCTGCACCCACACCAGACATCGCGGTGGCCGTTGGCAGCAGTCTGTCGGTCGCGCGCGGTACCAGCAGCAGCGCGACCATTACCGTCACGCGCATTGGAGGTTACACGGGAGCGATCACGCTGTCGGCGACCGGCGTGCCGATTGGCGTAACAACAACCTTCGATCCCACCACGTTGGTGGGAACGGCGTTAACGAGTTCCGTCACGTTCACCGTGAGTGGCGCTGCCGTCGCCACGACCAGTACCGTCACGATCAATGCCAGCGGCAACGGCGTCACCGCGAAGTCGGTTCAATTCACACTTACTGTTTCCATTCCCGCTGCGACTACTTTAACGGCGCTCGGTCTTGGCACGGTTTCCGATCGGTATACGGCCGAGCTCTGGGTTCGCGGAACCACGGCGTATACCACCACGTGGGGCACGCGCAGCGTTACGGGCCGCGGCAATGCCATCAAGATCTGGGATGTCAGCACCAATACACCCACGCTCGTCGATTCGATCATTGTGACCAATGCCGGCACGTTGGGCGACGTGCAGGTGTCCGACGACGGATCGCTGCTGGTTGCCGCGATCGAATCGAATCCGAACGGTGGACTGGCGATTTACCAACTGGACACACCGCGTTCGGCGCGGCTGCTGGTACGCACCACCGGTGGTGAGCTGCAATACGGTGTGCATACCGCCGAAATCGCGCGGGTGAATGGCGTGTTATACGCGTTCTGCGCCGTCGATCCGGTGAATGGTGTGCCGGCGCGACTGGTGATCGTGAGTCTGGCAAATCCATCGCAGCCCGCAACCGTTGCGTCGCTGCAACTGGGCACGCCGTTCATTCACGATGTCTTCATGCGTGACGGTCTGCTGTTTACCGGCGAGTGGAATGATGGGATTGGCATCTGGGACATTGGTGGGGGCGGCACCGGGGGCACCGTGGCAGTGCCCAAACGCATCTCCCGATTGGCCACGGTTGGCGGCAAGGTGCACAACGTGTGGTGGTATCACGACCCGGTCGCGAACAGCAAGCGGTACCTGTTTGTTGGCGAGGAAGGGCCGGGAGTAATCGGGTCGAGTTCCGTGGGCGATATCCACGTGGTGGACATCAGTACGATCACCGCTCCCACCGAAGTAGCGCGCTTCACGGTGGCCGGTGGCGGGACGCACAATTTCAGCGTGGACGAAGCGAATGGGTTTCTGTATGCGGCCTACTACAATGCCGGTGTGCGCGTGGTTGATGTGCGTGGAGACCTGAGCACCTGCACCGCCAGCCAGAAAACAGCCGACGGACGCTGCGACCTGACCCTGATGGGACGGGCCACGGCGGTGTTCAGCGGCAATGGCTCCGTGTACGTGTGGGGTGTGCACTGGTCGTCCAGCGGCGTGTTCGCCAGTGATATGCTTAACGGCCTCTGGCGAATCTCGCCGGTCAGTCGATAGTGAGACCGGATGGGTTCCTCTGCCCCTTCCGTCCTCTGCGTCCGACGGCGAACCTTCGTGGTCATGCGTCGGACTCTTTTTCTGATCGGGGCGCTCCTCGTCGCCCATGTCGCCTTGTTGGCTGTCACGCCGTCGGGCGCGACCAAGGCGGACAACACTGAGGG
>JANOKE010000037.1:0-3108 GCA_031419135.1 Gemmatimonadaceae bacterium | reverse complement strand
GTCACATACTGCCAGCCCTCATACGCCCACAACACTGAGATGATCGACAACCCAACACCGGACACCGATACCGTCGACACGGTGTGTGCCACCGACGGTAACGTGGAACCCTTGCCCAGCACGAGCAGCAAGGCACTCATGGCCAGAATGGCCAGCACCTTGATGCCGGTGGCCAGATTCTGCACCGACGCACTCCCCTTGGTGTCGCGCACATTGATCACCGCCATGATCACGATCAGCGTTACCGCCACAATGCTTTTCTGCGTGGACGACATGGGTGTGAACTGCGTCATGTAGTCGGCCGCCGCCACGGCCAGCGTGGCAATGGTGCCGGCGCCAATCACAAAGAACAGTGTCCACCCGTACAGAAACGCCGGGAACGCCCCAAACCCGTCACGGATGTACGCGTACAACCCGCCCGCACCGGGGTCCATACCACCCAACTCGGCGTACGACAGCGCCCCCATCAAACTCAGCACGCCGCCCACCAACCATACCGCGATCGCGATGGACATCGACTCGCCACTCTGCTTCAACACCGACGCGGGCACCAGGAAAATGCCGGAGCCAATCACGTTGCCAATCACCAGCAGCGTCAGATCTCGGCTGCCCAGGGTGCGTTTGAGGGTCTCTGTCATGTCATAACATCCCGCTTGAACGCACAAAGCGCCATATTCCCAGGCACCTCACAACGACACTCGCACCCCCGCCAATGTTCGCTCGCTTTACCCATGCCATCGTCCGTCCACCGGCCCGCAACTTTGCCCACGGACTCACCACCGTGAGCATCGGCGTGCCCGATGTGGACGTTGCCCTCGCCCAACACGCGGCGTACTGCGCCGCCCTTGAACGCAACGGCTGTACGCTTATCACGCTCCCGGCCGACAGTCGCTACCCTGACTCAACGTTCGTCGAAGACACGGCACTCATCTTGCCGGGGCAAGGGGCGGTCCTCACGCTGCCGGGCGCCGCCAGTCGGGCCGGCGAAGTAGTCGCCATACGTGACGCCGTGTGTCAGTTCTTCCCCAACGCGCCGCAGATAGTCGCCCCCGGAACGGTTGACGCGGGCGATGTGTGTGAAGCCGGCACGCACATGTTCATCGGTATTTCGCATCGCACCAACGCCGAGGGCGCGCGTCAACTCACGGCATGGCTTGCCACGCACGGCGTTACGGCCAGCACGGTGGACATCCGCGACATACCGGGCATTCTGCATCTCAAGAGCGGTGTGGTGGCCATCGAAGAACGCACACTGGTGGCCATCAACGCGCTGGCGACGCACGATGCGTTTCGTGACTACCACGTGCTGTGCGTTCCCGACGGCGAGGACTACGCGGCCAACATGGTGCGCGTGAACGACGTGGTGTTCGTAGCCGACGGCTTTCCGCGTACGCATGCCATGCTGCGCGCGCTGGGCTACTCCCTTGAGATCATGGACATGAGCGAGTACGCCAAGATGGACGGGGGGCTCAGCTGTCTCTCTCTCCGCTTCTGAACACGAAAATGCCGCACATCAAACTCCGTCCCGACCTGTTTGGCATCACCAGTCTGCTGGCCTTCAAACCGGAGACGGCGGCGCCGTTGTGCGAACTTACGCAGGTAATGCTGCGCGGCCCGTCCACGCTCACGGAAGCAGAGCGTGAACTCATTGCCACGTACGTATCACAGCAAAACGACTGCACGTTCTGTGCTGCCGCGCATGGGTCTGCCACGTGTCTCCTTCCGGGCGGTAACATCGCGCAGGTGGAGGCCGTGCAGCACGACCCCGCGACGTCGCCTGTGAGCGACAAAATGCGGGCATTGCTTCACATTGCCGGCAAGGTGCAGCAGGGAGGACGCGCCGTGCTGGCCAGTGACGCCGAATACGCGCGGACCGCTGGTGCCACCGATGTAGAAATCCACGACACGGTTCTGATTGCCGCGCTGTTCTGTCTGTACAACCGTTACGTGGACGGCCTTGCAACACGCACGCCCGACGACTCGGCGTACTACGATGCGCTGGGACAGCGCATCACTACTCGCGGTTACACCATGCCATCAGATGGATACCAGCCGCTTCACGTGAACGGGAACCACTGAGTCATGCCGCACATCGCGATACCGCTCAACATTCCTGGCATACGCGGACTGATGAATGTACACCCCGACGCGGCGCTGGCGCTCAACGCGTTGGCGCAGGCCGTGCTGGCAGACGCGTCACCGCTCACCCGGGGCGAGCGCGAGCTTATTGCCTCGTTCGTGTCGCATCGCAACGACTGCACCTTCTGCAAAACGTCGCATGGCGCCATTGCCGCGCATCTGCCCGGCGTCAGTCAGCAGCTTGTGCACGATGTCTGGTGTGACCATTCCAGCGCGAACGTCAGCGACAAGTTGCGTTCACTGCTTGACATTGCGGCCAAGGTGCAGGTGAGTGGCAAGGCCGTGACGGAAGCAGACATCGCGACCGCGCGCGCGCATGGGGCGTTAGACATGGAGATCCACGACACGGTGCTGATTGCGGCCACCTTTTGCATGTTCAACCGCTACGTGGATGGCCTTGGCGCCACGGCGCCTGACGATCCGGCCGTCTACGACGCGATTGGACGGCAGCGGGCGGCTGAGGGGTACCTGACAACGTCGGTACTGATGCCTCCCGCGACGTCGTCGTTCAGCAACGTGCGTTCATAGCGTCACGCGCCGACCGCCGCGATAGCCCACCACGCCTTCTTCCACGCTATACAACAGCAGCAACGCATTCGGCCGACCGTATCCTTTCATGAGGTCCAGCATCATGCGGTCCTCGCCGCCCCACGGAAATCCGAACACGACGTCAAAGTCGTCGAGCGCATAGCCCAGTTCGAGATACCCTGAGGGTCCGTTGCCGAGTGTCTCGATGGTTCCATCGGACGCCTTCGGCTGCCATCGATATCCCGACGGCAGAAAACTCCCAATCACGAACCGCGCGCGGGAGTTGTATGCTTCGGCCATTTTCCGGGATCGCCGCGCCAATCCGGAATCGAGTTCGATCCCGTAGGCCTCGTAACCAAGCAGGTCGGCCATGATGGTAATCACGCCAGTGGCCGAACCCAACTCGAGAAAACGGAGGGCAGGGCCGCGCTGGGCAAGCAA
>JANOKE010000036.1:0-1219 GCA_031419135.1 Gemmatimonadaceae bacterium | reverse complement strand
ACGGCCGGCGCGAGCGCGACCGGGCTGGCGCACGCGTTGGATGTCGGGCGACATCTCATCCTTCCCGCGCTGGTGCTGGCGTCGCACGAAATGGCAGTACTGGTGCGCGTAACGCGCGCGGGCGTGGTCGAAGAAATGACGCGCGATCATGTGCGTACAGCGCGCGCCAAGGGTGTCAACGAACGCGCGGTACTGTTTCGCCACGCGTTGCCGCGCGCGCTGTTGCCGGTGATCACGGTGATTGGCACGCGCGCCGGTCACTTGCTTTCCGGCGCCGTGGTTGTGGAAATCGTGTTTGGTTGGCCAGGCATGGGACGACTGCTGCTCGCGGCGCTCCAGGCGCGCGATATTCCCGTGATCCTCGCGTTGTTCATGCTCACGTCGCTGGCGGTTGTCTTCGTCAACCTTGCCACCGATCTCTTGTACACATCCCGTGATCCTCGACTTCGACTCCGCTGATCGCGTCCCGGTTGCCGAGTTGGCGCGAGCACCGGCAACGCGTCGTTCAACGTCGGCGGCGGTCGCGTTGATGCTGTCGCGCCCATCGGGAAAGATCGGTGGCGCCCTTACCCTGTTCGTCGTATCAGTCGCTCTCGTTGCGCCGCTCCTGACATCCACCGATCCGTTCTCCCTGGCCGGATCGGCGTTGTCCGCGCCGTCCATGCAACACTGGATGGGAACGGATGCTCTCGGCCGCGACCTGTTGAGTGGCATACTCTTCGGCGCCCGCACGTCGTTGCTGGTGGCTGCGTCGGTAAGTGCGCTGACACTGGCGTGCGGAATGCTGGTTGGGTTGATTGGCGGCTACGCTGGTGGCTGGATTGACGATGTGTTGCTCCGCGTTACCGAGTTGCTGCAGGTGCTGCCCCGGTTCTTTCTGGTGATCGTGGTTGTCGCCCTGTTCGGCCCAGGCATCGATCATCTGGTGCTTACGCTCGGATTGACCTCGTGGCCAGTGCTCGCGCGAGTGGTTCGGGGTGAGGTGCTTGCGCTGCGCCATGCCGACTTTGTTGCTGCGGCCGAGGCCAGCGGTGCCACCGACATACGCATTCTCTGGCGCAGCATCCTCCCTAATGTTCTGCCCAGCGCCATCGTGGTAGTCGGCTTGCTGTTTGCACAGGTGTTGCTCATCGAAGCAAGTCTTGGCTTTCTTGGCCTTGGCGATCCGAACGTCATGAGTTGGGGATTGCTGGCCGGACAGGCGCAGCCATTGCTGCGC
>JANOKE010000035.1:0-5615 GCA_031419135.1 Gemmatimonadaceae bacterium | reverse complement strand
GGACTACTCTACCCTCACCACTCGCCGCTCCACCCTCACCCCTTTCCCTGCTTACCCCTCTGCTCCCTGTACCTCACGCAGTCCTAGAAAATTTTCAGATAGATATACTTGCGCGGATTGGCCTTGATGTCTGCCATCAGCGAATCCACTCTCAGCAGCACTGAGTCCAGCCGACGGTAGATCGCGTCGTCGTTCATCAGTTTGCCGACCGTGCCGTTCCCGGTGTTGACCTTTGTGATCACGGTCTGCACCTGCGCGTTCGTAGCCTTGAGGTCACGCGAGAGCTGTTCGAGGCTGGCCGACATGGCACGCACATTGGTCAGCGTCGAGTCCACCTTGGCGGTATCGATCGAGGCGATGGTGGTGCGCAGCGCGTCCTGTGTCCTGGTGAGCTGCTTCGACTGCTCGGCCATCACGCTGCTCATCTGCGCCACCAGCTTCGTCAACTGCGTGATTGTCGTTCGCACGTCCTGCATACCGCCACCGTCCACGAACTCGGCGCGCGCCTTGCCGGTGAGTGCACGCACGTCGGCGGCGATGGAGTCACCTTTTGTGAGCAGTTCGGCCGTTCCGGGTGAGCCTTTGCCGGTGGGAATCGTATCGCCCGGCGGGAGGAATTCTTTCACACCAACGATGGGTCGAATCGCAATGAGCTGATCGCCAAAAATGCCGTTGGCCTGAACGGTGGCGGTAGACCCCTTGGGCACGCGGTACTGCTGCTGCACCTTGAGGCCCACCACCAACGTGCCGTTGGGATCGAGTTCAACGCGGTCCACAAAGCCAATCTGGACGCCAGCCAACAGCACGGGCTGCCCTTGCTTGAGTCCGGCGCCCCAGGGGAATCGCGCGAACATCGAGTAATTACGAGCCAGACCTCCGCGGGCGATCCAGATCGTGCCACCCAGTCCAACAACGACGGCAGCAACGAGGAGGAGACCAACGAGCACTTCGTCGCGTCGTTTCATGAGGTGAAATGGAAAACGGGGAAAGAGCGCGACCAGACGCGCCGACCGGTCACGCCTGAATGAATGGAGCGAACACCGCCGCGACGATGGCGTCGAGGACGAGGATGGACACGGACGCAATGACCACCGCCAGTGCGGTAGACCGGCCTACGCCCTCGGCGCCGGCTTCGGTAACGTAGCCTTCGTAAGAGCATACAAACGCGATGGCGCCGCCAAAACAGACCGCCTTGATCAGCGAATACACGACCTGAAACTCGGTGAATGCGAGCCGCAGGCCGTCGAGAAAATCCGATGTGCGAACGTCGGTGGCCAGAACGAGCGTGGCCCAGGCGCTCAAGATTGCCGTGGCGTTGGCGATGATCGTGAGCGCCGGAATCATCACCAGCGCCGCCAACAGACGCGGAAGTGCCAGATACGCGATGGGATCGAATGACAGCGTTTCCAGGGCATCAATTTGCTCGGTCACGCGCATGGTGCCGATTTCGGCGGTCATGCGAGCCCCGACCCGACCGGTCAACACGAGCGCGGTGAGCAACGGGCCGAGTTCGAGTACGATGCTCTGCCGCACAATCAGCCCGACCACCGAAAGCTGCACACCGGGGAACAGTTGGTAGCGGGTTTGAAAGGCGGTCACCCCTCCCAGAAACGCCGCTACAATGGCCGCCAACGGAAGCGACTCCACGCCGATCCGTTGCATCTGTCGAATCGTTTCGGGAGCCCATGTACCAGGCTCGCGCAGTCCGCGAGCAATGTCCCGGGCAAAATAGACGCGTTTGCCAATTGAACGCAGCACGCCCGCGGTACGTCGAAATACCGCCCTCACCACAATACCGACCGGCATCAGGTTCGCACGCGGGCCATCAGGATGAGCGCCAGCACGCCCACCAGCACGTTGGGCATCCACGCCGCAAGCTCGGGCTGCATGAGTCCCTTCCCCCCAACGGCTTTAGTGAGCTGAATGAGCACGAGGAATAGTACGGTAGTGGCCAAACTGATCGCCACACCAAACGCGGCACCCCCGCGCTGTGAACTGGTGGCGAGCGGTGCGCCAAAGAGCGCAATAATGATGCAGGTGACCGGAATGGCGATCTTCAGGATTCGTTCGACTTTGAGCAAGTTCACCTCGGCGCCCGAGCGTTCGAGCGCCCGGATGAAACGGGTGAGTTGCGCGTAATTCATTTCGGTGGGCTCGCGTTCGGTGGCCCGCAGTTCATCGGGCGATTCCTTGAGGCGCCGGTCGAGAATCGAATCGAAGCCGAACGCCAGATCGATCGAGTCGTTGGGGAGCACATGCATCTGGCCCTTGTGCAAGAGCCAGCCGCGCTCGTCGCGCCAGTGACCGCTGTCGGCGGCGATCAGCAATCCCGACCGGCGCTTCGAGCCTCGCTCCTCAATTTCCACGCGCTCAATCCGTCGTTTCTCGCTGTCCAGCGCATAAATACGATAGACGCGACCGGCGTCGTTTGCAAAGGCAAAGTTGTACCGCGCGGTCTCGCGGAATTCGCTCTGTCCGGCCAGCAGTTTCAGCCGCTTGGCGTTGGCCGGAGGCGCGACTTCACTGAACACCAGTCCGATACCCGTGGCCAGGGTTGCCATGAGGATGATCGGTGCGATGAAGCGATAGAAACTGATGCCCGAGGCTTTGGCGGCGGTGATCTCGGCATAGCGCGTGAACGTGCCGATGGAGAATACCGTCGCGAACAGCACCGCCGCAGGCAGCACCATGAACAGGGTATCGGGGATCCAGTAGAAGTAGCTCATCGCGACCGCCTGATACGTGAGCTTTTTCTCCGTGTATTTTCGAAGATTGTCAACCAGATCGATCACGAACACCAGCACTGGAAACCCGGCCACGGTCACCAAAAAGATGCGTGCGAACTCGGCGGCCACATAGCGATCCAACGATGTGACAAGCCGACGGCGCCCGGTGGTGCGGATTCCGCTCATCGCGCCGTCGCCTTTTCGCGCGACAGTGCGCGCCGCACGGTGCGGTCACGCCACCATTCCTGCAGTCCGCCGCCGCGGGAGTGGTCAGTTGTCGATTCGATGCGCCAGAGCATCATGATTCCGACAATCGTGAAGATCACGTTGGCGATCCACATCGCGACAGACGCCGGCAGTCGACCCTTGTCGGCCAGCGCCTCCCCGGCCATCAGACAGACGTAGTACAAACCGAACACCACGATGCTGACACCCAGCGTCACACCAACGCCACCGCGCGGAAAACGCAGTGCAATGGGCGGGCCAAAAAGGACGAATACAAGGCAGGCGAAGGAGAGCGCGAACTTCTTGTGGATCTCCACGGCGAGACTGTCCAGCGACTCACGCGATTCTGTCAACTGCTGGTTGGATGCCAGCATGGAACTCCTAAACTCGCCCAAAGTATCGAGTTCGGGTCGCTGTGTACCCGCTGGGATATTCACCGGTGTTGCGGCAGCCGAGGGATCGGGCGGGGTGATGGAATCAGTTGGCACCACCGCAGGAACCGTCTGTGCCGGCACGACGGACGGTACGCTGACCGGAGATGCAACCGGTGGCGTGGTGGGGGGTACTGGCGGTTGTTGCACCGGCGGTTGTTGCACCGGCGGTTGACGCTCATCCACCTGAACCCCTTGCGCGTGCGCCGTCTTCACTCCAAGCAGCGACGGCAGGGTCACGCAGTACAGTTGCGCCAACCTTTCGCGCGCCGGGCGGTCACGGGGCGCTTTGATCGTTTTCGTTCCCTTGGTGACCAGTCGGCTGGCGTACATGATGTACTCCTTCCGGATCCGGTGAAACTCGGCGGCCGCGTGCAGATACCTCTGATCCATCTCGCAGATGGACATCTCGCGATCGCCCTTGTAGCTGTCCGACTGCGACGATTCGAAATTCTGCGTAATGCCCTGCAGTTGCACGGTCTGCTGGCGGAAGTAGGTGCGCTGCAGTCGGCGCGCATCGCCCTTGGCGAACTCCTGCGAGTGACCGTCAAACAACATCAACTGCAGATCCTTGCGGTTCGGCGCCACCAGGAACAGTCCGCTGTCGGCGTAGATGGTCTTGCGTTCGGGACCTTGTCTCAGGTCGTAAATCACCACGTCCCACATGCGATTGGTCGCCGCGTCGCTGCGCGCCACGCGCATGTAGAATTGATCGGTGATCGCGTTCAGCACCTGATCGCGAAGCGCCAATGTGGGCTTCGTGCGCGCGATATCCATCTGCAGAATGCGCAACTGGTGATTGGCGCGGGGCAGCACCTGATCGTTGAACGCCACCATGACCAGCGAAAGCAGGAATGCGCAGGCGAGCACGGGCAGCATCAGCGACCGAACACGGACCCCACTGGCCTTGAACGCCGTGATTTCGTGCTCCGCGGCCATGCGGCCAAACGCGTACAGCGTGGCGACCAGCACCGCCATGGGGAGCGTCATGGCGATGGTGAATGGCAACGACAGCACAAAAAACTTCGCAATGGCGTTCCACGGCAGACCCTTGCCGGCCAGATTGGCCAGTTGGCGCGCCACGTACTGCAGCATAAGCAGCGACGTGAGGGCGCTGAGCGCGAATACCAGAGGACCAACGTGCTCGCGCACGACGTAGCGGGTGACAAGCTTCACGACGTAAATTCCCCGTTCACTACCAGCATTATCAAGGGCGCGGGCGCAGATGGGTTCATGAACGGTGCGTGATGGGGCGGAGGTGATGTTCCATGTGACGCGCGCTCAGGGCCCCGTGGCCGAGAGACCGGAAGCGCTTCCGCGTGGGCAGCGGCGCGCGATGCTCGTACCCCACGATCGGAGTTCGGTGCACCGTTCGATGTGCCAGCGGCTCGGTGGCCGATATGAAACGACTTGGCGCGGCCCTCGCAAGCGTGCCGTCGGCATCGGCTGCGGGCTGCTCCTCGTGGTCGTGCCCCTGGGACCGATCAGCGCGCAAGCGGCGCCGGCAGCGTCCACGCCCGGTCTCGCCATCGCCGGGCTCCGCCTGCGGGACCCCGCCGACACGTTGGTGTTCAAGGCACTGCCTCGTTTCGGGGTGCTGCGCGAAGGACTGGCGTACCGGCCCGACCCGGCGCGGGTGGCCGAGGCATTGGTGGCGGCCGCCCGGCGCCGCAGTGAACGCCTGGCATTGACCCGATGGCAGACGGTTGTGCAGGCATCGCTGCGATCACTTTCACCCGCGAGCACCGTGGTTTCGCGACTGCCGGTCGACAGTGGCCCCACCCCCGGCGCGCTGGTCCCGTTGATCCCGCAGGAGCGTGCCGGCGCCGATGCCCGCTCGCGGATCGGTGGCGCAGACTTCCGCAACAACGCGGCCGACCTCGGCATCAACCTCACCTCGCGCCTCGAGTCGAAGCTTGGGCGCACCCGCAATCTCCGCTGTACGGCGGCTCAGCTCACCATTATCGGCAACAACTGCACCGGCTCGATCCAGCCGTCGTTCGACTATCAGTTCAATCTGCGCACCGGGGGCGTTATCGCCAATCGTGTGCATCTCAATGTGGACTACGATTCGCAACGCGAGTTCGACGCCTCCAATAACATTTCGGTGTTCTATGAAGGGAAGAGTGATGAATGGCTGCAGCGACTCGAAGTCGGCAACGTCAGCCTGCAAATCCCGGCGTCGCGTTTCCTGACCTCGGGCATCCCGTCTGGCAACTATGGCATTCAGGCC
>JANOKE010000034.1:0-2688 GCA_031419135.1 Gemmatimonadaceae bacterium | reverse complement strand
GCCGCTGCCGGTGCATTACGCGGTGCCGGGTGGAGCCGGTGGCGTGGTACTGGCTACCGACAATACGCCGGTTGGCAACGCGACCACGAATGCCGGCGCCACCCTTGGCCGCGTGTTGTTTTACGACCGACGCCTGTCAGCGAACGATCAGGTGTCCTGCGCGTCATGTCACCAGCAGCAGTTCGCATTTAGCGACACGGCACGGCTGAGTCGTGGCTTTGCGGGTGGGCTTACGGGACGTCACAGCATGGGACTTGCCAACGCGCGATTCTATCAGCGCGGTCGCTTCTTTTGGGATGAACGCGCGGCCACGCTTGAAGCACAGGTGCTGCAACCCATACAGGACGCCACGGAGATGGGCATGACGTTACCAAACATGCTCACCAAGCTGTCCGTTTCGTCGTACTATCCGGCGCTGTTTCAAGCAGCGTTCGGCACCACCGAGATCACCACCGATCGCGTGTCCCGCTCCCTCGCGCAGTTTGTGCGATCGCTGGTATCGGCCACATCACGATTCGATCAGGCCTTTGGTGGCGGCCCAACGCCCAACTTCGCGGCCGTATTCAGTGCCGACGAACTTGCCGACCAGGCAGTCTTCAACGGTCAGGGCGCATGTGCCCGTTGTCACGCCACCAGTGCGTTTGTCAGCGATGACATCCACAACACCGGACTTGACGCGATTATCACCGACGTCGGTGCCGGCAGTGGACGCTTCAAGGCACCGTCGCTCAAAAACGTTGCCGCCCGTCCGCCCTACATGCACGACGGACGTTTCCGCTCGCTCGAACAGGTGGTGGACTTCTACAATACGGGTGTCCAGAACAGCCCGAATCTGGACAACCGCTTGCGCGGTCCGGGCGGACAACCGCAGCGACTGAATCTGAATACCACGCAGCGCGCGCAATTGGTGGCGTTCATGGGGACGCTGACGGACGGGGGGTTCATTGCCAGCGCTAAGTTTTCAAATCCATTCGCGCGTTAAGACGGCAGAAGGAAGAAGGAAGACGGGAGACGTCTCGGCAGCAGGTTGATGCTGTCCGATTGGAAGTCTCCCGTCTCCTGTCTTCAGTCTCCCGTCTCCAAACACCCATCCTCAAATATCAAGGTTCCGGACGAATCGCGCATTCGCCTCGATGAACAGTCGCCGTGGCTCGACCTCATCGCCCATCAGCGTCTGGAACGTCTGGTCGGCGAGCACCGCGTCGTCCATCGTAACGCGAAACATGGTGCGCGTTTCCGGATCCATGGTGGTTTTCCAGAGTTGGTCAGGATTCATCTCGCCCAGGCCTTTATAGCGCTGGATGTTGATGTTGGATCTCCCCACGCCACCCAGACGCTCGGCATACCCGTCACGTTCCTTCTCGGTGTACGCATAAAATTCATCTTTGCCCTTGGCCACGCGGTACAGCGGCGGCTGCGCGATGTACATGAAGCCCGCGTTGATGAGCTCGGGCATCTGGCGAAAAAAGAATGTGAGCAGGAGCGTCCGAATGTGCGCGCCGTCAACGTCGGCGTCGGTCATGATGATGATTTTGTGATAACGCGCCTTTTGCAGATCGAAGTCTTCACGGATGCCGGCACCAATCGCGGTGATGATCGTCCGGATTTCCTCGTTGGACAGCACCTTGTCGATACGCGCTTTTTCCACGTTGATGATTTTACCACGCAGGGGTAAGATCGCCTGGAAGTCACGCTTGCGTCCCTGCTTTGCCGAACCGCCGGCCGAGTCGCCTTCCACGAGATAGATCTCGCAGAGCGCCGGATCGGACAGCGAACAATCGGCCAGTTTCCCCGGCAGGTTGGCCACATCGAGCGCTGACTTCTTGCGCGTCAGGTCGCGGGCTTTGCGTGCGGCTTCCCGCGCGCGCTGTGCCGACATGGCCTTGTCAATGATGATGTTGGCCGTTTTCGGATGTTCGTCGAGGTACTGGGTGAGCAGTTCATTCATCACGCTGCGCACGGCGCCCTCGACTTCCGAATTGCCAAGCTTCGTTTTGGTCTGCCCTTCAAACTGTGGTTCGCGCACCTTGACGGACAACACCGCCGTGAGTCCTTCGCGCACGTCGTCACCGGAGAGCCGCACTTCCTTGTCCTTTTTGGACAGGTTGCTGGATTTCTCGATGTACTTGTTGATGACCGACGTGAGCGCGCTCTTGAAGCCCGTGAGGTGGGTGCCGCCCTCGTGGGTGTTGATGTTGTTGACGAAGGAGAACACCGTGTCGGCGTAGCTGTCGTTGTACTGGAGCGCCATCTCGATGCCGATATCGTCCTTGTCGGTGTCGATGTACACGACGTCCTGATGCAGCGACTTCTTGTGACTGTTCAGGAATGTCACGAACTCGCGCAATCCGCCGCGCGCGAAGAACACCTCGTCGCGCTCCTCACCCACGCGCTCGTCGCGCAGCGTGATCTGGATGCCCTTGTTGAGAAACGACAACTCCCGCAGGCGACTGGCCAGCGTGGCCCACTCGTAGCGCGTGGTCTCCGAAAAAATCTCCGCGTCGGGCTTGAACCATACTTTGGTGCCGGTTTCCTTCGCGGCCACGTTGCCAAGCTGCTTCAGCTTTGTGCTGGTGATGCCGCGGCGGAAGTCCATGTAGTGCAGCTTGCCGTCGCGCTTGACCCACACCTTGAGCTCGAGCGACAACGCGTTCACTACCGACACACCCACGCCGTGCAATCCGCCGG
>JANOKE010000033.1:0-22387 GCA_031419135.1 Gemmatimonadaceae bacterium | reverse complement strand
CGCGCCCCCTGCGCCCCCTGCGGTTTAATGCTTTTCGTTCAGAACGTCGCGCGCGTGTTGTTCAGGATCTTCGTGCGCTCGAGATACCAACCCGTTGTTCCTTCACGGTACATGAGGTACACAATGCCGTTGCGGCCGAAGCCGGCGATGGAGCGACCCAACGGTAGCCTCACGCGCTGGAACAGCACACCGCGATTGTTCACCACGTCGTAGATCAGCTCGCCCGCCTTCGCCTGTGCGGATGTCGTGGGCAAGATCCACAGGTTGCCGTCGAGATCGGCCTTGGCCGCACCACTGCGAATGGCCGGATAGTAGTCGGCGATTTCGTTGAGCGGGACGTATTCGATGATTGGCGCACCCATCTGCAATCCACCACCGGGGCCCACCGCGAGCATCCTCGCTCCGCCGTCGCCACCGCCGCCTGCCGCGCTCCCTTCGACTCTCATCACAATGGTCATCCCGCCGCCACCGGCGCCGCCGCCCATCGCGCCACCGCCGCCACCGCCGAGCGCCGCCGCCATGCGTTCCATGCCCTCCGCATTGGCCGCACCGGGCTTGCCGGCATTCGCCTTCGCATCAGCCGCCGCTTTGTCGGCTGCCGTGCGCGCCGAGTCGATCAGGTTTTGCTTGTCGTCGTCGGTGAGGCGTTTCCAATCGAAGGGCAGCTTGGCTGTGGAAATTTTCGAACCGTCGGTGTGGATCCAATCGATGTGGTAATCATGTCCGCGAACGAACGCGATGCTGCCATCGGACAGCACGGCCCAATCGTCCACTGTAATGAGCGGGTTGACGGTCGCCTTCATCTGCATCTTGCCATCGGCCGTCTGCGTCACGTTCATGCGCGTGCCGCTCTGAATCTTCACCCGTCCAATCGTATCGACGGTACGCGTATCGAAATTGGCACGGATGATGGGTGCCGAATCTGGCGGTTGGATCACCGGCGGCGCTTGACCGGGCGCACCCGCAGTACGGTTCTGCGTCATCATCATCGCGCCCCGATAGACCAGATTGCCCTGCTTGTCGACGCCGCTTGCCCCACCCGCGAGGAATCGCAAATCGCCCGGCTTTGGTGCCGACATCACGTGGGCGACCTTGCCGAACGGATCGATTACCAGCAACGACAGCGAGGCGCCGTCGACAAACAGCGTCGAATCGGCGAGATACGGAATGAGCGGCGCCGCGCGCGGTCCGTAGCTGTTCCCTCCCTCTGACACCGAGTCGATCACCACCATGGGGTTTGACAGCTTGTCGTCAAGCATCACCAATCGACGACGCACGCCGTCATTCACCAGCACCTTGCCGTCGGCCAGCTGACGCACGTTGAAGATGTTGCCGAAATGTTCGGACGACTTGGCGTCGAATGCCGACAGATCACGAACCGGCACGGCCTGTTGGGCCTGCACGGACGACACGACGGCCAGCAGTACACCCGAAATACACGTCGCGAATTTTGCCCTGATGCGCATGCTCAAACCCGGAAATGGAATGTGGCGTGAAGTGCGAACAGGGGCGTTCGCTGGCTGCTGACGTACAGCAGGTGGGGTTAACCTCAGTGAGACACCGCCAGAGCCCTTGCCGGTTTCCTTGGGTGACGCGTAGTACGGACGAGCTCGCTCATGGTGTGACAACAGTCACCTCATCGAATGATAAAGGGAGACGTCTCGATTCCGGCGCTGGACGAGCGCATGAACTTGAGCACGCGCGTATCGAGAAAGTTCAGGATCTGCAGCGGCAGACGGCGCTTTTGGGCTTTGGTGAGCAGGTGATTCACCGAAGGAACGAGCGTCATCAGGTAGTCGACCGTCTTTTCGCGCGCCACTACGTATTGCTCGTATGCCGCCGGCTTGTCATACCCGTCAGGCACCGATTCGAGGTACTTGGCCACCGGCGTCCAGAGAGCATCTGCCCTCTGCGTGAACAAGCGACTCAGCGCCGCCAGAGTGTCGGCTTGCTTCCGTGTGAGCTTGAGCGAATCCGGTTGCTGCAAAATAAGCATCATCGGATTGGGGATCGTGCTGCTGCCCAGCGACTTGAGCAGCGGCGCCGTGGACTTGGTGCCGGGACGACCGCGTCCCATATCCAACCGCTGCGTGAGCACCTGACGCTCGCGCGGCACGCCGATATCCATTTGCACCCGCAAGCTGATGAGCGGCAGGACGCGCTGTGTGGACTGCGTGGGTCGCGTGCTGCCGAAACGTTGATTGACTTCGTACTTGAAGCGCTTCGTTGCCGGATCGAAGCCCCGCACAAACAACAGACTCTGGTCGGGCATGATATTCTGCCCCCAGCCGCGAATATCCTGTCCATGCAGCAACAGGTCGGCCAGTCCAAGCGGATTGTTGATACTGAAGTTGATGCTCGCCCGTTTCGGCAATCCGATTTTCTGCGGGTTGAAGCGGAAACTCAAACTGGCCTGCGGATTCCACGGACCGCGGCAACTGCCGCGTGACGCCAATTGCCCCAGTTGTCTCGTCAAACAACTGCGCCCAGACGGCTCGCCGCTGCCAAGCAATGTGCGCATGGCCGTGGCCAGTTCCGGATCGGCCGCGGCCGCCGGATCGTACACGAAGGCTCGGTCGTTGAAGCCGCTGCCATCGCCATTCACATCACCCTGAATAGACGGTGTGAACGGGATGCCGGACACGAATGCCAGATTCCACGAGAGATACACGACGTCAAAAATGGGAAAGTCGCTGAGTCCCACGCCAATCTGGTGACGACCTTGCTGCAGGCTCTGTCCCCATTGCTTTTCGAACGGACTCCCGACGGTACTGCTGAATCCGCGATACTGGTCGCGCAACGCCAGCAGTTGATACGACGCGTTCCAGCGCAGTCTCGGACTGGACGTGATCGGACGCACCGTGAACAACAATTGCTGCGCATCCGAACGCAGGTCGGAGCGCGATTCGGACACTCGCAGGAAATCGGTAGTGATGCGCGTGTCCTGCAACGCGACGGCACCCGTGCGGGCGTCGATGGCTGACGGGTTGGCGTACACCGGACGCCCTCCTTCATTGTCCAGCGCAAATCGCTGCGTACCCTTGAAGTTGCGATCGATTGCGTCCTGCTGATTCAGATTCAGTGAGTACACGCCCGACACACCGAACGCAAAGCGATTGTCGAGCACCGGGCCACTCCAACTCAGATTGGAACGCCATACGCGTGTCTGTCGGTAATCGGGATCGAACAGCGTAACGTTTGGCGTACTGTTGGAAAACACCGTGCCGGCGCTTCCATCGGCGCAGGACGTGGGAATGGTTGATGGATTCGCGCCGTAGCCGGCCCAGGCCGGGACCGGCGCGGCCGGCCCCACGCAGGAGATTTGCTGCGTGGAACTGGCCAGACCCGTGTTGCTCACCGCAGTGGAAATCAGATCGGAGCCACGCAAATTCTGAAACACGCCCACGCCGCCTTGAATGAGCGCGCGCGGCGGACGCGCCGCGCCGGGAATGAAGGCGATCTGCGGTGCCGTACCATAGATCCATGTGAACCCAAGGCGCGGACTGACGTACGCGCGATTGGGCACCGCGTTGTTGCGAACGCCGAGCCGCTGCTCTACCAGCGCGTTCTCGCCGGGGGTGGTGAGAAAGCGATTGGCATCGAGCCGCAGGCCGTACTGAATCTGCAGATCCTGCTTCGGACGCCAGAAGTCGCCCAGTGAAAACGCCGCCGTTACCTGATTGCCGGTACGCTCCGGTGCCAACAGTGTGCGATTGAACGACGTGGCTTGCCCTGCCTGCAACTCGGCCAACGAATTGAACGCGAAGGAGCCGAACAGATTGGCGCTCTGATCGGACGTGAAGCCCTCCTGACGGACATTGGACGTTAACTTGACGGCATGCTTGTTGTTGCCGGCATACCAGCGCAGTTCGTTGGAGACTTCCAGCGTTTGCGCCCGCTGACCAAGCGCGAGCGCCGGATTGCCGCCAAACGAGAGGGAACGCACGGCGGATGTCCCGTCGTCAAAAACCGAGTTGATGCGCACGCTGCCGTTGGGTAGCCGCAGATACGGTTCATTGTCGGTACCACTGACGCTGATTCCGGCGACGGTATTTGAGAGAATGCCAAACCAGAAGTAATTCGTGTGCCGCAACGATGCGATGCCGCTAAACTGCTTCGATTCACCGTTGTGGGCGGGAGTTGTGAGAATGGAGGAGCCACCAAATCCGGTGACCTGCTGGCTTTGGCGGTAGTTGCCGAGTAACCCGAGCGTCAGCGCATTTCCGGTTCCCGACGAACCTGGCGTGAGATCGAAGTTGGCCTGGACACTGGCCGCATCGGTGGCCTGCAACGACGGTGCATTGGGAAGGCTGGCCGGAATGCTGGATTGTTTCAGGATGGTGAGCAGACGCGTCACCGAATCGCTGGCCACACCAGCGGACGACAGTCCCAACGGACTGGTATTGAGCAACGACGGAAGATCCTTGTAATTCCGCGTCAGACCAAACGAGGTGTTGTAGAAATTCCGGTCCATGGTGATTGGACCTCGCCCGCCCGATCCGAGTTGGAAATTGCTGTACTTCTGGTTTTGCTGTTCGGCGACATCGTCGGCAAACTCCAGCGCGGGCGTGATCGCGTTGGTGCTGGCCTGTCGGAACGAATAATTCGTGCCAGGCTGCGAGGTCAGCGCAATACGCGCGCCACTGAAGTTGCCGATGCCCGGATCGTAGCTGTAGGTAAGCACCGACGCACGCACTTGGGCGTCGGGCGGCAGCGTGTTGATGCCGGAGCCCAAGCCGTTGAACGTGGTGCTGTTCTGATCGGCAGACAGACCCAGCGCGGAGAACACATCGGCAGCACCATCGAGTCCCGGGATGAGCTGAATGCCGGGCACTGCCGCCGCCATTGCCGCGAGATTGCCCATCTGGTCGGGCGGCAATCCGGTTGTCGAGAGTGCCCGTTCGCCTCCGCCAACGTTGCCACCCGGATCGGCGCGATTGACCAGCGCGCGACCGGCGTTGGCCGTGGTGGTGACCTGTTCGAGCGTGGCGATACTGGACGCCAATCTGGTATCGGCCAGCAGGATTTCCTCATCGGCCACGCGCTTGATCTCAAACCGCTTGGCCACGTACCCAATGGCGCGGAACTCCAGCCAGTAGTCGCCCTCACCGTTTGGGTACGTGATGCTATAGCGTCCGTTGCGGTCGGTTTTCGCGGACTTCGACACGTTGCCGGAATACGATGTCGCTTTCACGGCCACGCCACTCACCGGCATGGAGTCGGGCCCGACAACCCGGCCCCGGATCACGTCCATCTGTTGCGCCGACGTGTTCGTGGCGGAGAGGGCAGCGAGGACCAGTGAACACATCAGCAGTGCGAAGCGACGCATGTATACGGCGGTGCAAAGATGGACGGACGGGCCAGTTGCGAGCGTGACGGTCATCGATAGGACCCGCCGCAGCGCCGAGAGGTTGCTCCGGTCGTCGGGCACTACCTGGCGACGATCCTGGCTGACTTGATGTAGTCAAGCTTCGGGAACGCCGTGGACAGGTACGCATTTCCTTCGGCCTCGATTCGTTCCTGATTCGGCGATTCGCCGTACTCGGCGTTGATCTTGTCAATGACGTCCATGCCCTCCACGACGTGGCCGAATGGTGCAAATCCCTGTGCGTCGAGCATGGCGTTATCACCGAAGTTTATGAAGAACTGATTCGATCGCGTATTCGGACCAGCCGTGGCGTACACGAGGGTGCCGCGCTTGTTGCTTTCGGCTACCGGATCGTCGGTGAGCGAGCTTTTCATCCATAGGCTGTTCGTGGCCGGGTCGCCGTGCATGCCAAACTGCACGATGAATCCCGGAACGACGCGGAAGAATCGCACATCGGTGAAGTAGCCGCGTTGCACGAGTTCGTGTAGCCGATCGGCTCCGATCGGGGCCAGGGAGCGCGTCACGTCGACAGCGAAATTTCCGCGACTGGTTTCGAACACCACGCGAAAACTGTCGGGGCTCGGCGTAACCGTTGGTGATGGCGACCCGATAGCGGCGCGCTCGCCGGATGACGCTTGGCCTTTATCCTTGCAGGCCGCGAACGTGAGCGGAAGAACAAGCAGACCAACCACGCGGATCGTGCGAGATGCAGACATGAACGACACAGGTGACTCCTGAGCGGTGTGACGGATGAATCGCCGGACGACGGACAACCTGCAAAATAGCCGCTCAAAGGCGCGGCGTGCCGACGCGGTTCTCGCGTTCCTCGCTGGTGATGAGACTAGCCCGGACAAGGTGTGGCGTGCCCCTACGCTTCAGGCTATGTTCGGGGCTCCCGATTGGAGATGTCTATGCCGCAGACGACGCTGCGTTTCCTTGCGGTTGGCTGTCTGTTGCACTTCCCAGCGGCCGCACTGAGCGCCCAGTGCCCAGACGGTACGCCTCCGCCGTGTGGCGGGCGGCGGGTCCTGACGCACGCTGCGGTAAGGGTGCCCTCCGCGTCCGACCGGGCACGGCGCTTCCTGGTGCTGCCATTTCGCAACGTCACGCGTCAGAGCGCGCAGGAGTGGCTCGTTGAGGGATCAACCACCATGCTGTCGGACGCGCTGGGCCGCTGGCAGGGCATCACCGTCGTTTCTGACGAGAGGCTCTATCCGGCGCTCAAGCGCGCGGGAATCGCGCCCGGATCGATAATCGAAATAGCCAGCATTCGGCGCATTTCCGAGGAAACTGGTGGCTGGACTGCGGTGACCGGCGAAGTCATTGCCTCGGGCGGACGCGTGCGCATCACGGCCCGCGCCTGGGACGTGCCCAGTAATCGCGAACTGATGCGCACCGCGAGCGAAGTCCCGAGCGGCAGCGACGTGCGACTGGCGTACGATTCGGTTGGGTTGAGCTTGCTGCGCTCTACCGGACTTAATGTGGCAGCGCCTGACGTGGCCGGAGTCAGCAATCCCAACCTCGACGCGTATCAGGCGTACCTCCGCGGACTGGCGCATATACGCCGGAACGAGTGGCAGCTCGCACTGGTCGACCTGCAGGAATCGGTGCGCGCGGACTCCACTTTCGCGTCTGCATGGGCCAGGCTTGCGGAAGTGCAGGTTCATAACGAGCCCGCTGACATGTACAGCCCGATGAGCAAAGGCGCGCAGTACGCGGCACGCGCGGTGACACTTTCCGGCAATCTCCCGCTTCGTCAACGCAAGCACCTGTTCGCCCACGACGCCCTGTTCCGTGCGCAGTTTGGCGAGGCGCGTGAGGCGCTCGAGGGACTGATCGCTGCCGATTCCAGCAATCTCGACGCGCATGAGCAATTGGTGGGGCTTGAATTGACTGATCCGACGGTGATGATCGTGTCTGGTGGTCAGCGGCCGCGCGGTTCGCCGACGCGGGCGGCGCGCTTTGCCAAGCGCGCGGCCGAGATGGATCCGTCACGTCATGCACTGTTCGGGGTGCTCGCCTGGATCTACTTCCAGGCCGGTATGCCTGGCTCACCAGGAACCCGAGTTGTCGACCGCTTGCCAACGTCGTATCCAGATCTGTTGCAGTTGCAACGACAACCAGAGCACGTGAAGCGCTACGCCTGGGTAGTGAAGAACGACACGATCGCGCTGGTACCGGCGGAGTCGCTTGCATTCATCCCGAAAGACTCCCTCAAGGCGTTTCGCAAGCAGGCGCGCGCCGTCGCGCGCGCCTGGACCGAGCGCTGGATCCTGGCGGCCGGCGACGAATCTTCGCCGTACCAGATGATGTCGGTCCTCTACGCGCTCGACGGCGAGTTTCCCGCGGCGCTCCGCGCAGTTGCCAAGGCGGAATCCCTTGGCGTTCAACCGACAACATGGAGCGCGCCAGCGCAACGCCTCGCGTACCTCAGCATGGCGGGCAACCTTGCATCCGCGAGCCGCCTCGCCGACTCGCTCACCGCGGCATCGTTTTTCCACAATCCGACCAACATTGGGATGAACCCAGACGCGACGTTCTGGGCCTTTCAATTGCACCTTCTCGCCGGACGCATGGCGATGGCGTCCACCGTGCTCGAGCAGCAATCGATCGTTGAAACGTTGGGAAATCCGCAAAACCCAGCGCCGATGCTTTCGGCATTCCGAAAATTGATGGGCAACGATGATCCCAACGCTGCGTGGAGAATTCCGCGTGCGTTCCATTCGCGCCAGCTCGACAGTGCGATCGCGCACATCATGGAGCTCGCCATCTCAGACAGGATCGGCCCCTTGGTTCCGATACTGTTGCCATTCCTGGCGAATGCGGCGGATAGCACGACACTGCGGTCGGGCGACGTACTCAAGGCGGCCAATGCGCTGGCCGCTTCGGGTCGAACGTCGCTGGCGTATGAACTGGCGAGCAACATGATCGAGCGTGACAGCACCGCCGCCGTTCCGGCGTCGAAATTCGCGTGGTTTCGCGTGAGCGCCGAGGCGCTGAATGCCACGCGCACTGCGCGAAGGGCGCGATTCCACGCGGCCACCGCGTCAGTGGCGTCCGATCGTGCCACGTTTGAGTGGACGGTGGACGATGCCGCGCCCTTCGCGTGGAACCTGCCCGAGTCGCCTGCTGATCAGCGCGAGTACCGATGGGAGATCCGGCTGGAGAGTCCGGGCCGGTACTTCGGGTTTGTTGGCGGCGCGGCGCACAAGGCTACTGGCGCCGTGCCGTTCACCGGAACGCTCGCACAGCTCCTTTCGTCGAACGCCTATCGCGTCGTCTTTGGCGGGAACCTCAACGCGAATGGCGTACCAACCGATACAACCGTGATGCAGAGCGTTACGCTGAGCACGGAGATCGCACCGGGCGTGCTCCGAATGATCGTGACCGATCGCGCGGTACTCGACGCACTGCGGCGCATGCGACCTGCCGAAGCGCTGTTCCGTTTCACGCCGTGTGCACAGACGCTGGGTGTCGTCGGGAAGACGCCGTGCGTCGAGCAAAGGGTGACGATCAGCTATCCGTGATTTCACGCGCTGAATCAAGTCGGAGCATGCCGCCGCTGGACCCGCGCCGTGCTCCCACGCAGCTTCACAGCGAGATGACACCCGACGAACCCGCAACGCTCCGTTCAAGCGCACTCGCGCATCGCCTGCAGGCCGCCCTTGGCGACGCGTACGCGGTCGAGCGCGAGCTCGGCGCCGGCGGAATGGCGGTGGTGTTCCTGGTGCGCGACCTATCGCTCAAGCGGAAACTCGCGGTGAAAGTGGTCTCCCCCGATCTCATCAGTTCCGCCACAGTGCTCGAGCGATTCAAGAGAGAGGCCGAAACCGTCGCGCAACTCTCGCACCCCAACATCGTTCCGCTGCATTTTATCGGACAGAAAGACGACCTCCTTTATCTCGCGATGGAATTCGTAGACGGCGGAGCGCTCGACAGGCGCATTTCCAGCGTGGATGGCCGCCAAATGCCCTTCAAGGACGTACGTCGCGCGATGAGTGAAGTGGCGAGCGCGCTCACGCATGCGCATAAGCGTGGCGTGATACATCGGGACATCAAGCCGCAGAACGTGCTGGTGGATTCCGACACGGGTCGATGCCTCGTTACCGACTTCGGCATCGCGCGCACCGCCGAAGGCTCGTCACTCACCTCAACGGGGCTGCTGATCGGCACACCGGCGTATCTCGCGCCGGAACAGGTGATCGGTGAGCCCAGCGATCATCGCGCCGACATCTTCGCGCTCGGCGTGATGTCGTACGAGATGGTCACGGGTAGACAGCCATTCGACGCACCGACGCCGAGGGCGGTACTGATGAAACGGCTGGGACAACCCGCTGAACCTGTCGGCAATAGAAGAGCCAATGTTCCGCGCGATCTTCAGGATGCCATCACCGGATGTCTCGCGCCTGATCCCGCGGAACGGTTTCAGCATGCCGATGACGTGGTGCATGCACTCGACGGAGGCTCGCCGCTTGGCAGGCACGCCATGTCGCCGTTCGCCATCAGCTCGCGACGCAGGAAACGGCAACGCCGGGCCTTGATTGTCGGCGGGCTTGCACTGGCCGTGGGAGCGGGAGCGTTTTCCGTAAGAGAACCGCGCCGCGCTTCATCGTTGCTCGCAATGGCGGCGGTAGACTCGGGGATGGTGCTCATTCCGGCGGGCGAGTATACGATTGGGAGCGACAGCGGGAACGGGAGGTCGCGGCCGGCGCACAGGCTGCGTCTGGCGTCGTTTGGAATTGAGACGCATGAAGTAACGAACGGCGAATTCAGCGCATTCGCCGTATCGACAAATTCACCGGTAACGTGGAACGGATCTATTCCTGGTGAATCGCTTCCCGTGACCCGTGTCCAATGGGCGGAGGCCACCACATATTGCCGCTGGAAGCATCCGGATGGCGGCGACCTCCCAAGTGAGGAGCAATGGGAGGCGGCGGCCCGAGGCCACGACGGTCGCGCGTATCCGTGGGGCGCGTCGTTCGATCTCGCCAGGGCCAACACCGCAGCGTCTGGACGTAACGGGCCTGTTCCTGTTGGCAGCTTTTCACGGGGCGCGACGTCGGCGGGAGTTCACGATCTGATCGGCAATGTGTGGGAGTGGACGCGTTCGCCGATGCAGAGCTACCCGGGCGGAGCGGCGATGCCAGACTCGCTCAGTCGCTACTACGTGATACGTGGCGGTGCGCACAACTCGGCAACAGCGATTGCGACGGCGTGGTTTCGCGGTTACAACCGCCCCGCGACCGCGCGGGAGGATCTCGAATTCACTGGGTTTCGCTGCGTCATGCCGGCGCGCTGACTGATCGCGTTGGGAAGGCTGGTGTCGAGCGACACGCCGCTTCACTCTGGCGTGCGCGGGGCGTGCTCCCAGTGAAAGCGCGAACCACGTGGGTCGAGCCCCGGCACCAGTGCACTGCGCGCGATCGTGGTCGTGACACTCACGTCGCGCCCACGTTCGGCCAACGACCGTGCGGCCACGAGGTCGGCGACCGCAGCCACCTCTCGCTCGGCGCTCGACAGGCCCACCACTCCGGCCTTCGGCACGGTGATCAATTTCCAGCTCGCTGAGCGATCGACGGTTCGCTGCAAGCGTCCGTCTGCCGCGCGCACGAATGACACATCGCCGCCAAGGACTTCACGCCCAGCGCGCGTGGGCAATGGAATCACCCACCCCTCAACGGTGCCATCGCTCTGTGGCATTGGCACCACCGTGAATGGCCGCGCCAGTCGCCGCCACGCGGGTGACACGTCGCGCGTGATGTCGCGCACGAGTCGCGCACTCAGCGCGACCCGCGCCGTATCGATCACGCCGGTATAGCGCGGGCGCGCGCCGTCGAGCCGAATCATGATAAGTCGCCGGGCGCGCGAATAGCCGGTGTCGATATCGAACACCCCAGCGAGCGGCACGCCGTCGGCGTTACGCTCGCAGTACACATTGCGCGGCGCCGAGGCAGGCGCGCCAAAGCTGCCGTTGGCGCGAAGTCGTGGCACGGTAGCAGCACATTGAATCTGGAATATGGCGGCGCGCGCACGCGCATCGGCGGCAGCGAAGGTCACGCTGAATCCGATGGGCATCCCGTTTGTCGGCGGCATGGGAGTGGTATCGGAAGGGAGCACGCTTACGGGACGCACGTTCTCGTTGGTGGCCTTTCTCTGGCCGGACGCACAGCCCTGCGCTACACCGACCATCAATACCATAGACACGCCACCTCGCATCATGATGGCCTCAGCACACTGCCGTGGCCGATGCCGCGACGCTCACCGTGATGGAGCGCCACGGTGCCGTTCACTACCACCACGGCAATGCCGACCGGGTATTGAAACGGGGCTTCGTACGTGGCACGATCAGCCACGGTGTCGGCGTTGAACACCACCACGTCGGCGGGCAGACCCACGGCCAGTTTGCCGCGATCGCGCAGACCCACACGTGATGCCGGCAACGCCGACATCTTGTAAATCGCCTGAGACAGTGTGAGCGCCTTGCGTTCCCGCACATAGCGCCCAAGCACCCGGGCAAAGGTGCCCAGGCCGCGCGGATGTGGACTGCCTTTGCGCGTGGGTCCCTCGATGGCAAACCCGCCGCCGTCGCTGCATACCATGCCCTGCGGATGGGCCAGAATGCGATCGATGTTGTCTTCACTCATGGCAAATCCTACCATGCCGACGTTGCCGCCGCTGCGACGCAACAGCGCGACACACAGCTCGTACGGATCCGTCGAAAGCAAAATCGCGTACGTGCCCAATCGCTTGCCCTCGGCGGCGCGATCTTCGCTGGCGCGCACCGATGTGATGTGCACGTTTTCCCAGCCGCCGATGAGATCCACCTTGGCCAGCGTGGCCACCTTCACGCGCGGGGCCACCGTTGGATCGGATAAACGCGCCAGAAATGCGTCGGTCCCGCCATCTCGGCTCCATACGGGAAAGAGATTGGTCAAGCCGGTGGAGTAGGCGGTGTAGGGATACCGATCGAACGCTACGTCCAGTCCGTCGCGTCGGGCGTTTGTCACGCGCGCAAAGGCCTCGTCAAGCTTGTTCCAGTTGCGCGGACCCTGAGTTTTGAGATGCGAGATTTGCAGCGGACAGCGCGCACCGCGGGCGACGGCAATGGATTCGTCGATCGACTCCAACAACCGATCATCCTCGTTGCGCATGTGCGTGGCGTACGGCAGTACACGCGCGGCAAGCGGGCGACACAACGCAATGAGTTCGTCCAGCGACGCGAATGCGCCCGGCGTGTACTCAAGCCCCGATGACGCCCCACACGCACCGGCGGCGAGTGCGCGATCTACCAGCGCGGTCATGCGTTCCAGTTCGGCGCCCGTGGCCGGACGGTCGTCCTGACCAACCACGCGACCACGCACACTACCCAGTCCAATCATGGCCGCGACGTTCACGGCAGCTTTGAGCGCTGCCACCGACGCGAGGTAGGCGGCGAAACTGTCAGGCCCGTCGACGCCACGTGAACTGCCATCCTGACCGCCCACGATTGTCGTCACGCCTTGCCGGATCACCGACTCGGCACGCGGATCGTCGCCCAGCGAGCTTTCGGCGTGCGAATGAATGTCAACGAATCCCGGCGCCACCACGAGCCCCCGGGCGTCGATTTCTTCAACGCCGCGCTCGTTGACTCGGGCGGCGATTGCGACGATGCGCCCGTTGGCAATCGCCAGATCCCGAACAACGCCCGGGGTTCCCGTACCGTCGAGCAGCATGCCACCGCGCACCACGATGTCATGATCGGCGCGCAGTCCCACCAACGCGGGTGCGCCCGCGACCGCCAGCAGGGACGTAGCGCTGGTGCTCAGAAACTCGCGTCGTGTGGTGGGCACTGGTGGCAGGCGGCAGAAGGGTTGGACGTGGAGAATCTACTCACGACGGTGTCCAGTGACGGTCGCCGCCCTTAACACGGCACGGTTCGCCGCGTCATCTTTCACGGTACACGGGGAGGTTCCGTGCCGCTTTGTATCTCGTCCATCCTGCGCCATTCCGAATGATCTTGCAACTGGCGACCGTCACAATACTGCGCCGGGCCCTCCTGTTCATCCTGGTGGTCGGCAGCGCCGGGACTTTCGTGGAGTTGCTGCTGCTCAAGCATACCGACGGCGTGTGGCAGGTCATTCCGCTGGTCCTGAACGGGGTCATATTGCTGGTGCTGGTCTGGTACGGTGTTGCACGCAGTGCCGCTGCCATTCGTGCGCTGCAGGTGATTTTGGTGTTGTGCTTTGCCAGCAGCGGCGTGGGGCTGGTGCAGCACTTTCGTGGCAACCTGGTGTATTCGCACGAGTCCAACCCGTCGTTGTCGGGCCGAGAGCTGTACGTTGAAGCGCTTATGGGCTCGACGCCTACCCTTGCCCCAGGAATGATGGCTCAACTGGCCCTTATCGGGCTCGCGTTCGCATTTCGCCACCCCAGTCTTCGCGGGCCCCTGCGCGACAACGATGTTCCTTTACCGAGGGTCGATTGATGAAGTCTTTCCGAGATACGCGTGTCCAGTGGTTCGCGCTGTGCGCGTTGTCCTTGACTATCGCGTTGCCGCTGTCGGCGCAGCTGGGAAAACAGCAGGGGCTGGTGGAACCGAACGTGGCGGCCGACAGCACCATGATGGCGCTTCCACACATGAACGCCGCATTGGTGAAGGTGCTCAAAGAGGCCCGACCAATCCTGAGCATTGTGGCGCTGGACAGCATTCTCGCGTCGAATTCACTCAGCAAGCCGCAGCGCAACGTAGTCTATGCGACGCTGTTCGTGCATATCGATCTCAACCGCGGCACTGACGCGGAGTTTCTGCTCATTCCCGGCGTTGACGCGAAGAAGGTCACGGTGCTCAAGTCGCAACGTCCGTGGAGCTCGTTCGAGCAGTTTCAGACCGCGGTCGCAAAAGCCACCAGTGCCGCCGAGGCGACGCGACTGGAGCAATACCTCTTTATTCCGGTCGAGCTCAACACCTTTACCGAGCCGATCATGGATTCCTTCGCCAGCATCGGCGTGGGCACGCGTCAGTGGAAGCGTGAGTTTAACGAATACCGCCCCTGGACGTCGATGGAGCAGTTCGACCGCGAGATCTCCAAGTATCTGCGGAGTCGTCCGACCGAACTGAAACGACTGGCGCGGTATGTGATTATCAAGTAGGGCGGCGAAGTTACTGGCTGTGGTGAAAATAAGACGGGAGATTGGAGACGGGAGACGGGAGACTGCTACACGGCTGGATGTCTTCCTTACTTCCTTCTTCCTTCTCCCTTCTCACCTGCTCATTCAGCCCTTACGCCGGGTTGCAGCGGCCGCCGGTCGGGCGGTGGGCACCAGCATGGCAAGCGTCGTCTCGTGAAAGAAACGGGCGTGACCCGCCGAGTGGTCCCTCCAACGGTCATGTGCCGGGCAGGGCGAGCGATCACCGCACACGGTTTTCCCCAACAGACATCGTCGCCGCTCGCCCACCGGATCGAAATTCTCAATCACTTCGGCCAGTGTGATGCGCTCTGGCACGCGGGCGAGTCGGAAACCCCCGGCCCTCCCTCGTTGCGAGATCAGCAGTCCGTCTTTGGCCAATTGATGCAGGATCTTGGACAGGTAGTTCGACGGGATGCCGAGTTGTGTGGCCAATTCGCTGGCAATCACGGGTCCCTGTTCGCGATGCTCCGTCAGGTAGACGGCGGTTCGCAACGCATACTCAGCAGTCTGATTCAGCATGGATGGAGCACCGGGTGGTGTGAAGGGCGGTTGATGCGGTGCGGTTATATCTTGACATTGTCATGATAATAGCGCAGTATGATTACGGAAGTGCGAATGGCACTTTCGGAACCGGCACCAAGCCGTGACGTGATCGCCATGGAGAGTAGCACGTGCATACACGCTTTTTCGCGCCGAATCGCCGGCGCTGGACCCTTCCGGTCGTTCTGATCGCGGCGACAACCGTTGCCTCCTCGTGCACGTCAACGGACACGTCGGGCAACCCGCTGGCGGATCGTCCCAGCGGCACCCTGCCCGTCGAGACGCTGACGGTCGCGTCGGCTCCGCTGGTGCCCAAAGCCATCGTGCGTCGAACCTCCGCGAAGGTCATCATCAACCTTGAGACGCGCGAAGTGCGGAAGCGCCTCGCAGACGGCGTCGAATACACGTTCTGGACGTTTGGTGGCACGGTGCCCGGACCAATGCTGCGTGTGCGATCGGGAGACGAGGTGGAATTTCACCTCAACAATCACCCTACCAGCAAGATGCCGCACAATATCGATCTGCATGCCGTCACGGGTCCCGGTGGCGGTGCGGCGTCGTCGTTCACGGCACCGGGTCACAGCTCACAGTTCACGTTTGCCGCGCTCAATCCGGGCCTCTACGTCTATCACTGCGCCACCGCACCGGTGGGCATGCATATCGCCAATGGCATGTATGGGCTGATTCTCGTCGAGCCGAAAGAAGGACTCTCGCTGGTGGATCGTGAATTCTACGTGTTTCAGAGTGAGTTCTATACGACCGGTCGTTTCGGCGCGGCGGGTCTGCAGTCCTTCGACATGGACAAGGCGTTACACGAAGATCCGGAATACGTGGTGTTCAACGGGTCGGTGGGCGCGCTGGTGGGTGACAATGCGCTCAAAGCCAAGGTCGGAGAGACCATCCGCATGTTTGTCGGCAACGGCGGACCCAATCTGATTTCGAGCTTCCATGTCATTGGCGAGATTTTTGACAAGGTGTACACGGAAGGCGGTTCGATGGCCAACCAGCACAACGTGCAGACCACGTTGGTGCCGGCAGGCGGTTCGGCGGTCGTCGACATGAAGCTCGACGTGCCCGGGACGTTCATCCTCGTCGACCACTCGATTTTCCGGGCGTTCAACAAAGGCGCGCTCGGCATGCTCACGGTGGAAGGTGCTGAGAACAAGACCATCTATTCGGGCAAGCAGAATGATGTGGTCTATCTCCCCGAGGGCGGTGCGATACAGTCCATCGCGCCTGACCTGAGCGCGGCACCGGAGCGCGAGCTTCCACGCGACCAGCTTGTCGCGCGCGGCACGCAGGTGTACGTCGCAAACTGCGCCGCCTGTCACCAGCTTGAGGGTCAGGGAATTCCCGGTGCATTCCCGCCGCTCGCCGGCAGTGACTATCTGATGGCTGACAAAGATCGCGCCATCGGTGTCGTGATGAACGGACTCTCCGGCGCGGTAACCGTTAATGGCAAGGTGTTCAACGGTGTGATGCCAAGCCTGCAGTTGACCAACACCGACATTGCGGCGGTGATGTCCTACGTTCGCAGCGCGTTCGGCAATGCGGCGACGGATATCGTTTCTCTCGGTGACGTGCAGCGGGTCCGAGCGGCATCGGCGATCAAGCGATAGACGGCAAACGAAAGGCCTGTGTTCAACACGAACCGTGCGCGCGCGCTCGTGCTGCTGACGGCCATTGTCGGAGGAGTGGCGCCCGTTGCCAGCGCGCAGCGCGTGACGGGGGTGCCGTTTCGCGTCATCGCGGCCGGGCGATATCGGCCGATTTTTGCCGCAGGCAGTCCTGACAGTGGCATGGCGGTTGGCGCATTCCTGTTGGCCGCGCAACCGGTAACCAACGCGGAGTTCCTGCAATTTGTGCTGGCGAATCCCGAGTGGCGACGGTCTCGGGTGGCGCGCGTGGCGTCGGACTCGGCGTACCTGCGTCATTGGTCGGGCGAGTTGTCGCTGGGGCCACAGGCCCCGCTGACATCGCCGGTCGTCAACGTGTCGTGGTTTGCGGCGAGTGCGTACGCCAGTTGGGCAGGCGGGCGATTGCCAACCACCGCCGAATGGGAACTCGCGGCCAGCCGTTTTCATCGTGCATTGGGTGACAATCCCGAGCGGCTGAACTCGCGGGTGCTCGCATGGTACGGTGCGGCAACGCCACCGACACAACCTGCCGTTGGTCTTGGAATCATGAGCGACGACGGTGTGCGGGATCTGCACGGCCTGGTGTGGGAATGGGTGGACGACTTCAATGCCGTCGTCACCAGCGGCGAATCACGCGGCGACAGCGGCCCCGATGCGGGCCTGTTTTGCGCTGGCGGTGCCGCGCTCTCCGCCAACCCCACCAACTATTCGGCGTTCATGCGCTATGCGCTGCGTGGAAGTCTTCGCGGCTCGTTCGCGCTGGCCACGCTTGGATTTCGTGTGGCACGCGACGCCGTTCCTGCTGCGAAACGAAGGGCACCATGACCTCGTGCTCGAAACGCCTGCCGGTGCTGGCGATGGCCGTGCTGCTGGGCGTCGTGCCGTGGAGTCGAGGTGCGGCGCAGGCACCGCCTGCCGCAGCGCGTGCACTTCCCGATGCATCGCTGTACAAGCTCCATGCCGCGTGGACGACGCATGAAGGACGCGCCATCGACCTGTCGAGTCTTCGCGGCGAGACGGTGGTCCTGGCGATGGTCTACACGTCCTGCACCATGACCTGTCCGCTCATCACCAGCGAGATGCTCGCCGTGCAGCGCGCCCTCCCGACTGAACTTCGCGCCAACGTGCGCTTCGTGCTTGCCTCGTTCGATCCGGCGCGCGACTCGGTCTCCGCGTTGCGAGCGCACGTCGTCAGAATGACGCTCGACCATCGCTGGCTGGTGCTGCGGGCTTCAGCCGCCAACGTGCGACAGCTTGCCGTGTTGCTTGGCGTGCGCTACCGCCAACTGCCAGGCGGAGATTTCGATCACTCGAACATTATCAGTGTGCTCGATGCGGGCGGCGTGCTGCGCTTTCAGTCGCCGCACATTCCCGCCGATCGTCCCGCGCTGATCCGTGCCGTTTCCGCCGCCGCGCGTACTCCGGACTCCTGACATCGTTTCGATCCGCTCACGTCAGAACTGCCGATGTACTCGGGAAACACGTCCGCATCGATAGCAGCACGTCACGGCACCGGCCGGTTCATCGTCTTGATTTCGTACTCCTTTGGCGGCTCCGCACCCAGCAGGTACTTGACGAAATAGTCCCAGCGACGACGCATCATGTAGTTGGACATGGTGCCGTAGCCATGCGCCTGATTGGGCAACATCAGCAGATCAAAGTCCTTGTTGGCTTTGATCAATGCCTCGGCCACCACCAAGGTGTTGTAGGGCGGCACATTGTTGTCCATGGTGCCATGCGCCAGCAGCAAGCGTCCTTTGAGGTTCTTCGCGAACGTTTGATTGGCCTCGATGTCGTAGCTGTCGGTGCCGTCGGGCAACTTCTCCAGCAGTCCCTGATAGCGCTCACCCCAGTCGTCTTCATACAGCCGCTGGTCGTGATTGCCCGATTCGGCGATACCCACCTTGAAGAAGTCCGGGAAGCGGAACATCGCATCGGCGGTAATGAACCCGCCGCCGGAATGTCCCCACATTGCCGCTTGGTCGATGTCGATGCCGGGAAACTGCCTTGCCAGGTCCTTCATGCCCGCCACTTGATCAGGGACGGTGTTGTCGCGCCCCATGCGGCCGTAGTACGAATCATGGAATGACTTCGAGCGCCCGGGCGTACCGCGACCGTCGATGGACACCACAATGAATCCCAGCTCCGCAAGCGCTTGCCTGTCGCCGCGCGCCGCGGTGAATCCGCGCGAGCCCACACTGCCGCTTTGTGGTCCCGGATACGCGTTGTTGATGATCGGATACTTCTTCGCCGGATCGAAATTCGATGGACGAAACATCATGCCGTACAGGTCGGTGGTGCCGTCGGCCGCTTTCATTGTGATGGGAATGGGCGGCTTCCATCCCGTGGCCAGCAATCGCGTGATGTCCGCCTTTTCCAGCGGCATCACGAGTTTGCCATTCGCGTCGCGCAGCGTGACGACCGAGGGCACATCGGGCGACGAGTAGCTGTCAATCAAATACCGACCGCTGGGCGAGAGCTGCATGGTGTGATCGCCCACATCGGGCGTGAGCGATACCTGCGTTTTTCCATCGAGACCAATCTTGTAGAAATGCGCGAAGTACGGGTCCTGGCCCTTCTCGCGACCGTTCGCCGCGTACCAGAGGGTGCGCGTCTTCTCATCGATGCGCGCAATCTGCGTGACCGGTCCTTCACCACTGGTGATCTTGCTCTTGAGCTTCCCCGTGGTGAGGTCGTACAGGTACAGCTGACCCCAGTTGTCGCGCTGTGAATACCACAGGATTTCGTTGGTGGGCCACAACACACGCCACCCGGTGCGTGCTTCGAAATGGGTGGGCACCGTTTCGTCGAACAGCGTGCGCACCCCACCCGTTGCCGCATCGGCCACACGGAATGTGGCGCTCTTGTGGTCGCGCGACGTGGACACGAAGGCCAACGTGGACCCGTCGGGGCTCCAGTTGTAGTCGGCCATGGTGATGTTGTCGCCAATCGTGCCGCGATGGAAATCGGGTGGTGTCTGCAACCGCACTACCGTGCCCGCGTCGACGTCAATAATCACGCGGGAGAGCATTGCCACCACGCTGTCGCCTGGCAGGGGATATTTCCACGCCTTCAGTACCGGATGTCCGACCTTCATCTCGACGAGGAACATGTCGCCGACCTTGCGTTCGTCCTGTTGCTGTGTAGCGATCTTTTTCGAATCGGGTGACCAGAGCACCATCGCGCGATCACTGCCGGCCCACCCGGCATTATCCGTGGCATAGCCGAAGTTCGTCACGCCGTCGGTGGTGAGTCGCTTTTCCTGACCAGTCGCCACCTCGCGCACCCAAAGATTCCAGTCGCGAATGAACGCAGCACGCTTGCCATCCGGCGACGTCACAGCGTTCCCTGCACCGCCACGACCTCCACCACCACCGCCGCGACCGCCACGTCCACCGCCCGCAGAATCGGCAGTGACGGGCACACCGGGGCAATTGCTGCGCGTGACTTCACACACCACGCGAGTCTTCCGCGCCGGATTGACGAGCACGACCTGCGGACCAGAAGCGCCCGTAGTGCGATACCAGAATCGATCGTCGGGCAACCAGGTGGCAGCCACCGTGCCACCCACCACCAATCCCGCGAGACTGGGCGCCAATTGACTTGCCGCGCGATCGTAGTCGGCCGACGTGACAACGCGCGTGGCTTGTTGCGAGGCGAGTGGAGTTGCTGCGACGGACGCGAGCACGACCACTTTGGTCGCGAGCGAACGGAAGAATCGGGTCATAAGGTCCTCGGGAATGCCGACGAATGTGCCGACGAGACGCATGGCGGGGCGGGCGGCGTAACGTCAACCGCCCGCAACATTCTACTACGGCGTGAGGTCCGCCCGATAGCTGATAGCGAACTCCAGGAAGCGCGAGATGTCCACAATGGAGGCGGCGCGAAACCGGATGGTATGCGAGTCCACGCGGTCGGTCCCCGGCAAATACGACATCATTTCGGCCGGCGTATAGCTCTTGTAGGAAAGCTCAAGTCGGAATGGACCAACAGCTGGCATTGGCTTGAAATCCCTGAGTCGCAGCATTGCCGCCTTGGCTTTGGCCCGGATCAAGGTCTGCGAGGCTTCTGGCGTCATGACGGCGGCCGCGTGAAAACTGATGGACCGTTTCACGATGGCCCCCTCCACATTGCCAGTGAGTTTCTGCACTTCGCCCACGGCCTGCTCGTCGCCCGACACCATTACAACCGGCACGCCAAAGTACCCGGCGATGGTGGCATTGATGCCCGACTCCGACATCGGCTTGCCGTTGAGGGTGACCGCCGAGAACGTGGCACTGGAGATGGTGTGGGCGCGCACACCCTGCGGGTTGGTGGTCGCGGAGTGATAGCCAATGAACATTGCTGCACTGAACGTGGAGTCGATCCCTTCCATCATCATCAATGGCCGCGGAGATCCGCGCACGATGGTGACCCCTGCCGGGAATCGCTCGATCAGCAGGTTTTGCATATTGCCGTGCGCGTCGGCTACCACGAATTCGGTGGCACCAGCGTCACGCGCGCCGGCAATCGCGGCGAGCGCCTCGGCGGTCATGTACTCGCGAAATTTCGTGTACTCGAATCCGGTGGGTCCGAGTTGCTCGGAGGTGACGACGCCGCCAATGCCCTCCATGTCAACCGAGATGAACACCTTGATGGGGCGCTGGGCGGGAAGTGTGCTTGCGCAGACGGCGCCGAGTACCGTCGCCAGCATGAAGCGCGTGGATCGTGACATTGCAGATTCCGTTGAAGTGGGCCGATTCGAAACTGAGCCCTTTCGACCGTCACGTCAACGACCGTTTCATGACGTGCGCGCGCCGAATGCCACGTCAGGAGGGGGGCCCACGATTCGGGCACAGTCGACGGCGTCCAGGATCGGCTCTGTCGCCTGACACCAGATGTTCGGCGGTCGGCACGCGTCGGCTGCTGTTCCTGTCGATTCCTGCTGACGTCGGCCAACGACACGACATCCATGTCATGAACCAACGGACGTTGGCTCGCGTACGCTGGGCAGGCTGATGGCGTTGGTGGGACTTTCGTGGCAGGTGCGTCGGGCAGCACGCTACCGCAGCGCATCACGCTCATTCCGGTGGTGCCTAATCGACTCGACCGACTGGGTTGGCTTGCCGGTTGTCGAGCTGGCCGCCAGAGCTCGAAGTCACTCCTGCTGACGCCTCCACAAATCAACTGGCACGCGCCTGTGCGCCCAGCGGCGGCACAGCCATCAGGAACAAGCACCAGACGAGCCAGTGGCCGCAAGGCATGATCATCTCCGATAAAACATTCGGCTCTTCAGGAAATAGAGTGGGTCTATAGCTTCCGGCCAACCATCGAAGACGGGAGGCAAGACCGTGGACGATCGCGGGTTGTATCAGACGATTTTGGGATTGCAGCAGCCGTTGAACCGCCATCCACGGAAACGCGCGGAAACAGGGGACACAACAGGGAAACCAATACCATGAAGTTCGTTTCCGTAGTTTCCGTTGGTTCTGCGCGTTTCCGTGGATGGCAGTTGATGATCTGTCGGAACGGGTGTTCTCCGCGGTACGCCGTATTCCTCTCCGTAGCGACGGCCGGGGCGCCCTCTTCGGGACTTCGTATGGGCGAACGCTTTCCAGTTCCGGGGGACTCCGTGCGCTCTGTGTGCTCCGTGGTTCAGGTGGTTCATTTCGCCGCTCAAAACTGGCAGGAACAC
>JANOKE010000032.1:0-9388 GCA_031419135.1 Gemmatimonadaceae bacterium | reverse complement strand
CGACTGTCAACGGCCGCGATCTATCGGCGTCAGATGTCGGCGATGCGGATCTTCATGCGCCGCGCAGCGTCGATCATGCGCGTACTCGAGCAGTCGACTGCTCACGAGTGTCTGGTCCCAGAGCGAGTCTGGCGGTACGCGGTCTGCGGAACGCAGATGGGCGAGTGCGACCGACGTATCGAGGTAGATCACCGCTCGTCTCGATCGCCGAGCAGCTCTCCCATGAGCCGATCGAACACCACGCTTCCAGACGCTACCTAAATCAATGGCGCCCCCGAACGCACCGTACCGCTGTCTGTGGCGACTCGGCTGTAGAGAAACGCCAAACCAATTCAACTGCGAAGGTCGCAAAGGACGCCAAGGGCCGCCGAGCCGGGCTTACGCTCGTCCAATATTGACAGCTGTATTTACCCGGTATATACTGAATCATGGTTCGCGACATCTACGCTATTCTCGCTGCGTGCGAGGGCTTTCAATGGGATGACGGAAACGCGGAGAAGGTCCGGGCGCGCCATCAGGTCGAACCGCCAGAATGTGAGCAGCTGTTCATGGAATTGCCGTTGCTTGTCGTCGCGGACGTCGCGCATTCCACGCGGGAGGATCGCTGGCGGGTGCTCGGCAAGACGGCCGAGCATCGCCCGCTGTTCCTTGTGTTCACCGTTCGCGCTGCGTTGATCCGGGTGCTGCGGGCCCGGCCCATGAATCGAAAGGAGCGACGGATCTATGCCAAAGCTGAAAGTCACATCCAAGCCGAAGCCCGTGCTCAAGAAGATCCCTCCGTTTCGAAATGAAGCCGAGGAGGCGGACTTCTGGGCGACGGCCGATTCGACGGAGTACGTCGATTGGTCAACGGCGCAGCGCGTGTCGTTTCCGAAACTCAAACCCACCACCACGCCGATTTCGTTGAGGTTACCGGAGACGCTGTTGCTCGAACTCAAGCGACTCGCCAACGAACAAGACGTGCCGTATCAGAGCTTGATGAAGGTGTATCTGGCCGATCGCGTAGTGCAGGAGCGACGTCGGCGGTACGGGTCGTCTACCGACTGACCTGGCATCGTCCTCTACCAGGTAGCCGACGAGGACACTGGTATCGAGCGCGATCATGAAGTTGCTACCGGCGTGTGGCGCCGCGTTTGATTGCGTCGTCCATCTGCTTGAGGGTGACGTGCTGACCGCTCGGTTTGACCATGCCTCGCAGCGATGTCAGGTCGACGGTCTCGGCTTCAACGGTTACCGTGGCATCGTCATGGATGACGAAGCGGATCCGGTTGCCAGGCAGCGCAAGCCCACGTCTGCGCATGTTCCGTGGCTGACGATAGGCCGAAACGAAGTGTGATAGGTGGCGTACGGCAGGCACTCGCACAACGTTTACGTCTCGCAAGGGAGTTCTCATGTCTGGCCATGTCCCACGGGTTGGTGCGCTCCCGTCGTGGTTGGCAGTGGCGATCATGCTGGCAAGTGGGTGCATGGGCCATCGTTCCGCTGTGCTCGCACCCGAACGCCAACGTGCGGATGATATCACCGCCGCAGCATCGCTGGCCGATCGCGTGGAGGCGCTCCGCGTCGCGCAGCACATTCCGGGACTCGCCATGGTGGTGTTGCGTGATACCACGGTGGTGGTGTCACGCGGTTTCGGGTACGCCAACGTGGAGCAAGAGCGACCGGTCACTCCAGATACGCCATTCGATATCGCATCGGTCACCAAGCCCATATCCGCCGTGGTGGCGCTCCGACTTGTGCAGGACGGCCAACTTGATCTCGATCGCCCGATGCGCCGCTATCGGGGCTTCGCCGAATTCTGCGATGCGGCGCGGGCGGATGGCGGCATCTTTTTTGGCGACTATGCGTGTGCGGGTGACGCACTCACCCTGCGTCACATGTTGTCGATGACCGCGAACGGAAACGCGGGCACGCGTTTCTGGTACAATCCGCCCTCGTACTCATGGGCCTCGCGACCGATGGCCGAAGTGACCAGTGTCCCGTTCTCCAGTCTCGTTGATTCGTTGGTGCTGCGTCCGGCGGGCATGCGCAATGCGGCCCGCGTTTTCCGGCGCTTGCCGTTACGCGCCGATCTCGCGGCACTGCTCGCCACACCGTACCACATCGACTCGGCAGGACGCACGTTGCAATCAGACCCGCCGCCGCCGCAGGGCGATGGCGCCGCCGGTGGGGTGATTGCGAGCGCGATGGATCTGGCGCGTTTCGACATCGCGCTGATGACGGGACGACTGATCACTCCGGCCTTGCGCGCACAATTGTTCACCCCCACGCGAACGCCGATGGGCGCGACCTTGCCCTACGGACTCGGCTGGTTTCTCGCCGAACGCGATGGGCGTCGGTTGGCGTGGCATACGGGGCTTTGGGAAGGTCAGTACTCCGCGCTCTACCTGAAAGTGCTGAGCGATCGGCCCGACCAGCGCGTGACGCTGATCCTGCTGGCCAATAGCGATGGGCTGCAGTGGCAGAGTCGTTTCGATGAGGCCGCAATCGAGCGCTCACCGTTTGCAATGGCCTTTCTCGCGGCGTTTCCGGAAAAACGCGACTGATCCCGCCTACGCAACCACTTCGGCCTCTGGATCCCCACAGGCCCGCCGCCACGCCACTGTCGGTTGAATGAGTTTACGGGTCGTGAGATCGAACAACCCCACCGTGTACTGGGCGACTACACAGACGGTGCCATCGTGCGTGCGCATCACTTGCACGACCGTGCTGGTGCGCCGGGAGGTACCGGTGCTGTAGGTCTCGATCACAACACGCTGACGCAATCGCACTTCGCGTCGGAACTGCACCTCGACGGCCACAATCACGGGCGCCTGACCGCGCTCGCGCACCACCTCGTACCCGTGACCCCGTTCGGTAATCATCTGCCAGCGGGCGCGATCGAAATACTCCATCGCGGCCAGATTATTGAGATGGCCCAGCAGGTCAATGTCCTGTTCGTCCACCAGCCACTCCGACGTGTGGATCGGCCAGCCGGAAAGCGGTGGCGCAGGTTGACTCATAGCGGTTGGTCCTGTTTGAGGATCAGGCAATCTGATAGGTTGCGGACACCATGACGAAGCCTCTCGGCGGCCGTTTCACCGCCACGCTCTTCCGCTATCCCGGCAAGGGCGGTTGGTTCTTCGCGCCAGTTCCGGACAAGTATGCACCGCCAGTGACGCACGGATGGGGACGTACCCCCGTGACCGCGACAGTGAATGGTACGACGTGGGAAACGAGCGTGTGGCGCGGCAAGGAGGGCCGTACGCTGTTGGCTGTCCCGAAGCGCGTGCGGAACGAGTTGGACGACGGCGACGCGGTGACGGTCCACATCACGTTTCGTTCGCTGTAGTCATGGTGCCCATCCTGCAACAAAGTGTGGTTCCGATGTCGCAAACCGCGCCGCAATTGACCCGTTTCACGTAACCACGACCACCATATGGGAAAGGGACGGCTCGAAGCATTCAGCGATGGTGTGATCGCCATTCTCATCACGATCATGGTATTGGAACTCAAGGTGCCGCACGGCGACGGTCTGGAGGCGCTGCAACCGTTGATTCCTGTGCTGTTGGGCTATCTGCTCAGCTTCGTGTATCTGGGGATCTATTGGAACAACCATCATCACATGCTGCACCTGGTGTCGCACGCGACCGGTGCCGTGCTCTGGGCCAACCTGCATCTGTTGTTCTGGTTGTCGCTCATTCCGTTTACCACCGGTTGGGCCGGTGAGAGCCACTTCGCCGCGATTCCGACGGCGATGTACGGAGTCACACTGCTGATGGCTGGTTTGTCGTACTTCATCCTTCAGCAGGTGATCATCGCCGCCCAAGGGCCGTCGTCGCCTCTCCGCATCGCAGTCGGGAATGACTGGAAGGGGAAGCTGTCGTTGATTTTGTACGTCATCGCCATTCCGCTGGCATTCCAATGGCGGTGGCTCACCTTGTCCATCTACGTGCTGGTTGCGGTAATCTGGTTCATCCCCGATCGACGCATTGAAAGGGTCGTCGGACAGGCCCACGTCAGTCGGCATTCATGACCCATTCGGCGCCGACCGACGACGACGTCACGCCGGTGCTGCTGTACGACGGTGAATGTGGTCTGTGCGCGCGAAGCGTCCAGTTTGTACTGAGCCACGAGTGTCCTGCCCGCCGCGCGGCGTTGCGATTTGCACCGCTGCAGGGCGCGTACGGTGCGACGTTGCGCGTGCGGCACCCCGAGATCGCGTCGATCGATTCGGTTGCGTGGTACGAGCCAACGGGTGGCCACCCGTCACGCTTACGCGTACGCAGTGACGCAGCCTTGGCCACCATAACGCATCTCGGTGGCGCTTGGCGCGCGTTCTCTGCGATTGCCCATTTCGTCCCACGGCCAATCCGCGACGCCGTATACGATGCGATCGCCCGACGGCGGTTCCGGCTGGTGGCTCAGTCATGTCTGCTGCCGTCGGCGCAAGATCGACATCGGTTTCTCGCTTGAATTCGCGAGTGGCGATGGTCGGAACCAGACTCCGCAAAGCCGCAATCATGTGCTCTCGTATTTCGCCAACGGGCTAAACCTTATTGATGAGTTCGCCTGCATAGCAGCGTCGTCAGATCGTCCAGCTGGCAGCGAAACACCAATTCTCAGCCTATCGTAAGGGATTCTTCGTCGAAAACGAATTTCCGCTACCCGTCATTCGCGGATTGCATTCACCACTGCCGGGCCCGGCTCATGTTCAAAAAGATTCTGCTGCTGGTTGGTGTGCTCATTCTTGCGGTGCTCGGCTATGCAACCACACAGCCGGATGCGTTCAGCCTTGAGCGCACGATCAGCGTCAACGCCCCACCCGAAAAGGTGTTCGCCAACATCAATGACTTCCATGCGTGGGAGGCATGGTCGCCGTGGGCGAAGATGGATCCCAACATGACCGCGAGCTACTCCGGCCCGACCAGCGGACCCGGCGCGGCATACGCCTGGAAGGGGAATTCCGATGTGGGCGAGGGAAAAATGGAGATCTCGGGATCTACACCCTCCAGCAGCGTGACCATCAAGCTGGACTTCCTGACGCCGTTCGAGAGTCACAACACCACGGTGTTCACCTTGGCGCCGACGGCCAGTGGGACCGACGTCACGTGGACGATGTCGGGACCGTCTACCTTTGTCACCAAGGTGATGTCGACGTTTGTGAGCATGGACAAGATGATTGGCCCCGATTTTGAGAGGGGGTTGCAGCAGCTGAAAGCGGTTTCAGAGAAGTAGCGGGACTCTGGCGGGGGATCAGCCCGGCGCGCACATGCGCTATCTTTCTGCGATGACTTGGTTCAAATACCCGTGACGGCACCGGTGACGCTTGATGTGCAGGTGACGGTCCTCGAGCCTGACAAAACGCCTGCGGTGGGGATTCCGCTGCGCGTCGTGCTCGGCGCGGCGCTCACCTGGCAGGCTGCCGACGAAGGCGTGCGCCTGGTTACTGGTGAGAACGGCATCTGCCACGTGCAGATGTCGGTGGCCTTGGACGACCGTCGCCACAAAATGCCCACGAATTTTTTCTCAAACCTGGTGGCGTCGCGTGAGCGGACTCGTCACCTCCAGTTCGCCGTGGAGTACGAATATGCCGGCCGACCGTGGCTGACCGCGATCGACATTGATCACTTCGAGAGCGGCACCAGTGCGCAAATCGATCCGATGCGGGTATTTGGTCGCGCCGCAAATGGGCGCTTCACCGATGATATCCCGCTGCGAGATGGAACGAGGCACGCGCGACTGCCAAAGGGCGTGGTGCTTCCAGTACCCGGATTCGATTTGAGCGGATTGACGCTGGATCCTGATCCGTTGGTGCCTGGCGCCACGCACTGGACGTTGCGCATGATTCTCACCCGTTGGCCCGCACCGGTTCCGCGCGAGTAACGAACCGGGCGCTCAGAGCACCGGCAAGCCGGCCACCAGTTGTTCCGGTTGGTTCGTCGCGCAATCCCCGATGCATCCCTTCGGGCTCAGCGACGGCCGAACAGCAGCCCGGCGTACACGGTCAGGGTGCCGTTTCGCACCCGCTGTTCCAGGGCGCTTCGATCGTCTTTCGAAATGTCCGCGATACCGATGCCGTATCGCGCGCCCGCTGTGACGCCCAAGCCACCGAGGTTGAGATCGACACCGGCGCCAACGACCGCCCCCCAGTCAAAGCTCTTGGGGTCGAAGTTGTCGCGCGTGCAGTTGGAGGAGGTGTTGGGGATGCCATTTCCGCTGGCCGTGACGTTACAGCCAACGTTATAACCGATGCTCGGGCCGAGGTAGAGATGCGGACCCAACACCGACGTGATGCTGCGATCGAAGCGAAGCAGCAGCGGAATCTCCAGATAGTCGAGTCGAACATCTCTGGTGCCCGCACCACCCAGATGGAGTTCGCTACCCTTGTTGATGAACAGCAACTCGGGCTGGACGGCAATGCGCCCACCCAGGGGAACTGTCAGTGTGGCACCGAACATGGTGCCGTTGCGATTCTTCGCGGTCACGTTGTCAAGACCGCGCAACTGCGAGAATGTGCCACCAGCAATGATGCCGATACGCTGTGCGCGCGCGGGCATTGGCAGGCCAAGAATCACAGCGGCGGCAAACGCCGTCAGGCGCATTTGGGACAGATGCATCAATTCGCTCCGGTCACGAGGGGTGGAAAGACACTGATACCCCGGCGTCCGGACAGAGTGCCGATTGCGAATCAGCCCTTCGTTGGCCCGCGCCGCGAACCCACCCGCCGAGCGAGTGAAATCGTGTGGGTGGGTTGCACAATCCACGATGTCATTTCGCCAGCGGCCAGGGTGATACCCTCGAAGTCGAGATTCACCGGACTCGCCGCGCTTCGTTCATACGCGGCCACCGTGGTCGCCGAGTCCCGTCCGTCGGGCGTCGGTGCGGTGAGTGTGTTGGTGCTGACCACATCGGTCCCGACGATCTCGAACAGCATGTCATCAACGAGCAGTGTGTTGGTCGCCTGGAACTGCGCGCCGAACGTGATGCCGATGGCATTCGGGGGAACGTCGAGCACGACCGATACCTGTCGCCAATTGCCATATCCGGAAACGACACGACGGGCCATGTTGTCATGCCCGAGTGTGACACCGGGGCCATCGACGCGCATCCAGATGCCGGAGAACGAGGCGTTGGCCACGTTGCGCGGTTTGACCCAAGCCGAGAGTCGCACTCGCTTCCCGCGGTAACTGTCGGCCCGAATGGCTTGCGCCAGCAGGTAGTTGTTGAGGAAGCCCGCTTGAAACGCGCTCGACAAGTAGGCGGACGTGGTGCCGCCATGCCGGTCGCTGACGGTCGTCCCGATACCGGAGGTCGCCCCGGTTCCGTTCCAGCCTGGGGGCGCGCCGGGAACGATTGTGAGTTCGGGCTGCTTGATCAGGTTCTCGTTCAGACAGCCGCTGGCAGTCGTTACCACGACGAGCAGCAACGCCACGAGGTCGCGCCAAGATCGCAAGGTCAATGGCATTACCGGCACCGGGGATACGCGGGATCGGCTCCCGCGATGGCCGGACGATCCCGCCGCTGCGCGATGGCCATCATCACATCGTGGATGAATCGTGCCAGTCGTGCGCTGTGATCGTACTCGATGTACTGTGGCTCGTCGGTTGGCTGGTGATAGTCCAGCGCATAGCCGAGCGAGAAGTACGTGACCGGTATGTCTTTCAGAACGTAGTTCACCTGATCGCTGCGACAAAAGCGGTTCATCGGATTAGCCGTCACATCCCACGTCTTGTCGATCGCCATCGTTTCGCTGCGCACGGCATTAACCGAGTCGATGATGTCGCCGAATTCGCGCGACAGACGGCGCGAACCCAGCGTCTGCACCGACGTGGGTCCGCCAAACTTCACCTGGTCGACGCGTCCCTTGCCCAGCATGTCCATGTTGTGTGCGGCGACAATCGAGGCAAGCGGGATTGTCGGATGGTCGACAAACCATCTGGAACCCAGCAGGCCGACCTCTTCGCCCTGATGCGACACGAAGATGATCGACCGTGCCGGCTTTTCCGTGGCGAATCGCTCCGCGATCTCGAGCAGCACCGCCGTGCCCGAGCCGTCGTCATCCGCACCATTCATGATCGAGTCGCGACGTGGAGCGCGAATGCTGCGGGCGCGCGTGATCAGTGAGTCGATCTGACGCTGCTGCGCGGCCGTTGGTACGCACGCGGGATCGTTGGCGCCCTGCTTGCGCGTCACCATGTTCACGGCGCGCAGCGAATCGTGATCGACCGCGACGGCAGTGGTCCCCACGTGGTCATTGTGCGCGCCGACCAGCACGTATTCGGCAGCGAGCGCGGGATCGGAACCCGGGAGAATGGCAATGACATTGCGCGACAGCGTTGACGATCTGCGCCATTGGTAGTTCCAGCTGCCGGATATCGTCTGGCCAACGTCTCCGACGGCGAGCTGTAGCACCGATTTGCCGAACAGCGAAGATGCGGTCGATTGCGAGATGGTGGCTCCGGCCATGGTGCCACCGTTCGCGCTGACGGTAGCGGGCTGCATGGCGAGTCGGCCAACGATAGCGCTGTTGCGCGCCGCCGCGTTCATGTCGTCGAGGCCGATAATCAGCACGCCAATCGCGCCAGCGCGCTGAGCGCGTGGGTCGCGCAGCCCACCGCCCGCACCTGCAGCCGGACGCCGAGCGCCGGCCGGCGTGGCTTCCACGGCGGCAGCGGCGGCGGCACCGAATTTGTTGGGCACATCGGCACAGCTGAGGAACGATGCCGGTGCACGACCGCCGCCCGCGTTGGCCGCTGCTGGTCCCGCCAGAAATACCGCGACTTTGCCCGAGAGTATGGCGGGGTCGAGTATGACCGTGGTGTCACCCCAGCGACCTGCAAAAACCGTTGAGACGTTGTTGAGATCGACCCTGTTGCCGAAGCCATTGGCCGCGGTCGGCGCCGTTGGGACCCAGTCGGAGGTGGCCAACAGCGGCTTCCCGGCAACAATCAGTTTCGACGCGGCGCTGTCAAAACCGAGCGGTCCGTACGGCATGATCTGAAAAAACGTGCCACTGTCGCCGGCGGGCTTGAGGCCGAGCCGTTTGAACTCGCGGGCGATATAGTCGGTGCCTTTTTGGTTCCCCGGTTCGCCCATTCGGCGGCCCATCATGGAGTCGTCGGCGAACTGATAGAGACGGGTGCGCAAATCGTTGGCCGTGATCTCAGGCGTTGTGGGACGAGGTGCCCACGTGAGCGGACCCTCGTCTGGCCACACCGGTCGCACCGCAGTTGGCTTCCTTGCGCTGGGCGTGCGGGATTGGGCGGACAGGGGAGCGGTCATGGCGAGGATCGCCAGCGCACCGGCGAGAGCAACACGAGTCACGTTCGAAGTCCTGGAACGGTGGCGGAGGGGACGGGAGGGGGCCTGTGCAGAAAGGTACGGCGGAAGCGGGCCAAGCGTTCAG
>JANOKE010000031.1:0-2318 GCA_031419135.1 Gemmatimonadaceae bacterium | reverse complement strand
CTGGGCCGAGGCATTCACGCCTGACGACGACGTGACATTGGTGTTGCGTACGCATCCGATCGGCGCGATGGACGCCGCGCGCAACACCGATGACATCAACGGGCGCATCGATGCATTCCTGCGCGAGCAGTGTGGCGGCCGTGTGCGCGGTGACGTTGCGCCTATCGTGATTCTTGGCCACCGGATCGCTGGGCGTGATTTGCCGTCGCTTTACACGATGGCGCACGCGTTTGTGTTGCCCACGCGTGGTGAAGGCTGGGGACGCCCGTTCATGGAATCGATGTCGTGCGGTGTGCCGGTGATAGCCACCAAGTGGAGCGCGCATCTGGCGTTTATGCACGGCGAGAACAGCTACCTCGTGGACACGGACAGGATGGTCCCCGCCGATGCCAGCGAGATCCCGTTGTACGCTGGTCAGCGCTGGGCCGAACCAAGCGGCACTCACCTGATTGCACAACTGCGCCGAGTGCACCGCAATCGCGATGAGGCGCGCGCACTGGGCGCGTGCGCCCGGCGAGACATGGTGGAACACTGGCCGTGGTCGCGTGCGGCGAATGCGATCGCTACGCGATTGACGGACATCAATCGACAGCTCGACCGACGCGTCGTCGTACCAAGCACGATGCCCACGGGCACGACGCCCACAGGCGCCGTCGACACTGTGGTTGCTGGAGGATGTGGCGACCCGACGCGTGTACAGGGCAACCACTTCCTGTGGCTGGACGCCGCGTTGACCCGTGCGCACAATGCCGGTGCGCCCGGCACGTGTGCGGACCGCGTGGCCTGGCTCACGCCAGCGCGCGGCGATCGACCCGCGTACAGCAGTCCGCGCTACGCGCACTGGCTACACGCCGCGAGCGCGGTCGACGGCAGCGTCATCCAGATTACGGCGCTTGACGATGATGCCTTGGTCGCGCCGCCAGCGGCGCCGACTGCGGGCGTCTGGGTGATTGACGTTGGCTCCGCTGTCACCGATCGCGTACCAGGACACCTCGCCACCGTGCTGCGCGATCGGGCGGATCGAGTGGTCGTGCCACATGACACTGCGCGAAATGCCTGTCTGGCCATCGGCGTTGATGCCGCACGTGTGCACGTGGTCGAACCGGCAACAGACTTCGCACGGTTCACGCCATCTGGTGCGGCCTATCGGGGTGGCGTGACGGCCGGTACACGGTTTCTGCTGATCGGCGGTGACCGGAAACATCGCGCGCTGCAACGCGTCGTGGCGGCCTACGAGCGCGCGTTTACCTCCGACAACGATGTGCTGTTGCATCTGGTGCTTCCGCCCGCGCGACCGACCGAAGCCACCGGCTGGCGGGAGCGCACGATTGTCGACGCCGTGAACGGCAAGCGACATCCGCGACTGCCGAAGCTGTGGGTAGACACGCGCGCGATCCATGACGATGAGATGCCCTCGCTGTATCGCGCCGTGGACGTCGTGATCCACGCCGGCTCAGCCACGGGTCGCGGCCGCACACTGCGCGAGGCGATGGCCTGCGGAACGCCGGTCATCGCGACAGACCTGGTGCCGGCACGCGACCTGATCGATGCGCGATCCGGTTGGCTGGTTTCGTGCGGACCCGAGGGAGACGCCGATCCGGCAGCCCTTATTCGTGCGCTCCGAGATGCGTGTGATCCGCGCGAACGGGAATCCCGCGGGCGCTTGGCGCGCGCGCGCGCGCTGCACTGGCCATCGCCGGACCAGCAGCGCGCATCACTGCGTATGTACCTGCACGAGTGGCGCGCGATCGTACCGCGGCAGACTGCCGGTGATGTCGTGCCGGACAATGCCACCCCGTTCGAGCTGGACGGCACGCGGCGTGTGGTATTGCTCGCCCATACTGACTGGCACAACCACACCACGGCCGCTGTGGTGCAGGCCTACGCGAACGCCTGCCACGCGGAAGACGACGTGACACTGGCGCTCTGTCTTGACCCTGCACAAGGCATTGACGTGCACCACGCCGAACGATTGGTGTCCGAGGCGGCACACGTAGTGCAACGCCGCGGCGATGCCATGCCGGATGTGCTGCTGGTGCCAAACGCGATTGATGCGATAACGCTGCATCGCCTGCGAGCGGCCGCAGATGTCGTGATTGCGGTGCGCGACCCTGTGGCTGCCGCGACCGCCCGAAACGCCGGGCGCGACGTGCTGGAAACGCTTGATCCCGCGAGCTGGCGCGCGGCCATCGCCCGACACCTCACCACCGCACATGCGGCCTGAACCCCGATCTCGATGACTCAGTCCAAAGTGCAAACCGTCGCCATTTGCTCGCTGTTCCGGAACAGCGCGGCGTATGTGGACTCCTTCCGCGCGA